>CBEVHI010000134.1:0-6098 GCA_965549635.1 uncultured bacterium
GGCCATCACTCTCGATGATGGCCACCTGGTTCGTATCCGTCCCGAATCCCGACCCCTCGGCGGTGACGTCGTTGGCGACGATGAAGTCCGCACCTTTCTCCCTCGCCTTTGCGGTGGCGTTCTCGACCGGGCCGGTCTCGGCCGCGAACCCGATGAGGAACGGTCTCGGATCCAGGGCTGCGACCCTCGCGAGGATGTCGTCGGTCGCGGTCAGCTCGATCGATGGGGGCCCTTCGCGGCGACGGAGCTTGTGTTCCACGACTTCGGCAGGGCGGAAGTCTGCGACCGCGGCGGCCATCACGGCCACGTCTGCCTTCGGAGCGACCTCGAAGACGGCTTCGGCCATTTGCCGCGCGCTCTCTACCTGTACTCGTTGCACGCCGGGAGGGGTCTCCAGCGACGCTGCCGTAATGAGTGTGACCTTCGCCCCTCTGCGCGCCGCCTCGGCCGCGATCGCGTGCCCCATCTTCCCGCTTGAACGATTCCCGATGAAGCGAACCGGGTCGATCGACTCGCGTGTCCCTCCGGCCGTGACCAGCACCTGCCACCCGGCGAGCTGAGGATTCAGGATCGCCGACAGAGCGGTGAGGATCTCGTCTGGTTCCACCATTCTGCCCGGTCCCTCATCTCCTCCGGCGAGCGGTCCCGTGGCCGGGCCGACGAAGGCGCAGCCATCGGCCGTCAGCAGCGCAACATTGCGCCGAGTTGCAGGGTTCTCCCACATCTCGGTGTGCATCGCCGGCGCGAAGAGGACCGGTGCCCGGGTGGCCAGCAGTGTCGCCGAGAGCAGATCGTCGGCCAGGCCTGCAGCCGTCTTGGCGATCGTCGAGGCGGTGGCGGGAGCGACAACGACGGCTTCGGACCATCGAGCCAGTTCCGTATGCGGACTGACCCTGCCGAAGAGATCGGCAAGGACCTGGTGTCCGGTGATCGCGGAGAACGTTTGCTCTCCCACGAATCGCTTCGCCGCCTCGGTCATGACGACCTGTACGTCAGCACCCTCTTCGACGAGTCGGCGGGCCAGATAGACAGACTTGTACGCCGCGATTCCTCCGGTGATCCCCAGGAGAACGCGACGCTGCATGGAGGGCTACTCCTCGACGTGGTCGACGACGAGCTTGCCCTCCGAGATCTCCTCGAACGCGATCGTCAGCGCCTTGTGGCTCAGTGTGTGCACCTGCGGCGGAACGTAGTGGCCGATTCCTTCACCCAGCTGGTTGAAGTAGGCATTGATCTGGCGGGCGCGACGGGAACCGAGTACGACCAGGTCGAACCGGCCTCCTGCGACCTCGAGGAGGTCTTCAACTGGTGGTTGCATCATGATGAGTCTGCTCTCGTGGGGGTCCAGCAAGTATACGCAGAATCTGGGCCACCGTGTCATCGACCCGGTGATTCTCCACCACGTAGTCGAAGGTGTCGGCCGCGGAGGCAAGCTGCCAAGCCGCGATCTCCAAACGGCGATCGATCTGCTCTTCGTCGGTATCTCCCCGCCCGCGCAGCCTCTCTTCGAGCGCCGCCATCGAAGGCGGAGCTACGAAGACGGTGATGGCTTCCGGGAAGGCTGCCTTCACCTGCATGGCTCCGTTGACTTCAATGTCCAACAGGACATCGTGGCCTTCTTCGAGTTCGCGCAGGACGGGTGTTCGGGGGGTGCCGTAGGAGTAACCGGCGTACTCGGCCCATTCGAGGAGCTGCCCTCCTGCTCGCATGTCTTCGAAGACCTCGTCACTCACGAAGTGGTAGTCGACGCCATCGGTCTCCGTCGGTCTGCGGGGCCTTGTCGTGACGGAAACGGAGAAGTAGAACGAACGCCGTCTGTGCAGGACGGCGACCACCGTCGACTTGCCCACGCCGGACGGCCCCGAGACGACGATCAGAAGCCCGGACTCATCGGGCACTTTGCCGCCTGGCTCGCGAGAGGAGTCTCTGTTCAGGAAGAGAACGTTTCGAGGAGGGCAGCTCGCTGACGTCCGCCGAGTCCACGCAGTCTTCTGCTCGTCGCGATCCCATGTGACTCCATGAGCCGCTTGGCTTTGACCTTTCCGGTTCCCGGCAGCGAACACAGCACTGCGTTGACCTTCATGCCGGCCACGATCGGATCCTCATCGGCTCTGGCAAGCAGTTCGGCGAACGTCACCGATCCGATCTTGAGGAGCTGTTTGAGTTCGGCGCGAACTCGACGTGCCTCTGCGGCCTTTGCTAGAGCAGCTGCTCGCTGCTCATCGGTAAGTGAGGGAGGTGCCATAGGTTTGCACTCTACCAATCCTCACAACGACGTGAAGATCCGCCGGGCCGCCACGACCGGGTCGGGTGCCTTGATGATTGGCCGTCCGATGACCAGCAGGTCCGCTCCATGTTGGAGGGCGGTGCCGGCGCTGGCGACACGCTGCTGATCGTTGGTGTCCTCTCCGGGGCCGCGTATCCCCGGAGTGACCTTGAGCAGGTTCGGGGCGACCTCCGCCACGATGCCGAGTTCCCTGGGAGAGCAGACCACGCCTTCACATCCGGTGTCGGCGGCAACTCGTGCCATCCGCGAGACGAGCCGGCCGGGCGTCGCCGCGATCCCCGTCGCATGCAATGCCGCCTTGTCCAGGCTCGTCAGCACGGTCACGGCCAGGACTCCGGCTTCCCTCCCTGCTGCGCCTTCGGACAACCCTTCGACCGCTGCTTCGAGCATCGCCGGGCCTCCGGAGGCATGAACGCTCAGCCAACGAGCCCCAAGGCTCCCCATGTGCCGCGCTGCGGCTCGAACGGTCGCAGGGATGTCGTGCAGTTTGGCATCCGCGAACACGGGACGTCCGATCGATGCGACCGCTGCGACCGCCACTGGCCCCGGACCGCTCAGCAAGCCGAGACCGACCTTGAAACCCCCGACGTGCTCACGCAGCAGCGTCGCTAGACGCACTGCCTCTTCCCCCGTGGCGACGTCAAGAGCGACGATGAGCGGGTTCACCATGGTTCGACGCTACCAATGAGATCCGCGAGGGTCGTGTCAAGCTTGTCGATGAGACGCATCGACTCCTTCAGAACCCTCTTCCCTGCCTTTGGCTCCGCGAAGTGGACGGTTCCCATGGCCACAGCCGAGGCCCCGGCGACCAGGTACTCAATCACGTCCATGCCGCTTTGCACTCCCCCACAACCGACAATGGGGATCTCGGGGAAGTGCTGATGAACCTCCAGGACACACGCAAGAGCGATCGGTTTGATCGGCGAACCGGAGTAGCCGCCGATAAAGCCGCTGAGGAGCGGCCGCCGGGTAGTGATGTCGATGGCGGCTCCACGCACGGTGTTGGTCAGCGTCAGGAAGTCTGCCCCTGCTTCAAACACGGCTCCGGCGACCGCGACGATGTCCGATGCGTTGGGTGACAGCTTTGCGCCCACCGGCAGTTCTGTTGCAGCTCGAACCTCTTTGACGACTTCCGCAGAGCGGGCGGCATCGGTGGCGATGATGCCCCTTCCCTCCAGGTTCGGGCACGAGAGGTTGACCTCCACGGCCTCGACGCCGCATCGGGACATCTCGAAGGCGACGGTCGCAAACTCGCCGGCGTCGGCACCAACTGCCGAGCCCCACACGGGGATCGGCACCTCCGTGATCTTGGGTGCCACCTCCGAGACCCACGCTTCGATGCCGGGGTTCTGAATACCGATCCCGTTGAGCATCCCTGCGCCCGCCGAACCAACCCTGGGCGCCGGCCGCCCTGCCCAGGGGGTCGCGCTCACGGACTTGGCGACCGCCGCCCCATAGGCACTGAGTTCCGCGACCCCGGCCATGTCCACGACGGCCCCGAACGTGCCCGCGGCGGCAATGAGGGGGGTCCGGAGCGTCAAAGGCCCCAGCCGTACCGTCGTGTCGGCCACCTTCACTCCCCCCTGTAGGTCACCGCACCGTTGTGCACCGTCGCCTTGACGCGACCCGTCAATGGCCGACCCAGGAACGGCGAGTTCTCCGAGCGGGACGCAAAGCGTTCGGGAGTCCAGTGAACATCGGGATCGAAAACCACGAGGTTGGCAGGCACACCGGGCTCGACCCACCGACCGTGATCGCCCAGATGGGCAAGTCTGGCGGGGGCGACCGACAGTCGCTGGAACAGCGCGACCGGATCCAGTTTGACACAACTCTGTACGACCGCCGCAGCGGTCTCGAGGCCGATGACCCCCCGCGGCGCCTCCTCGAAGGGAACGTCCTTCTCCGATGCGGCGTGCGGTGCATGGTCGGTCGCGACCATGTCGATCGTGCCATCCCGCAACGCCTCTCGTACGGCTTCCACGTCCACCGGACTGCGGAGCGGCGGATACATCTTGAAAGCCGAGTCCATCCGCTCCACTTCGCGGTGATCCAGCGCCAGGTGGTGGGGTGTGACCTCTGCAGTCACGGGCAGGTTTCGCCGCTTGGCCTGTCGAACCAGCTCCACCGCGCCGGCGGTTGTGACGTGTTGCACGTGGTAGCGCACTCCGGTGAGCTCGGCGAGAGCGAGATCTCTGGCGATGATTGCCTCTTCCGCCAGCGCGGGGATGCCTCTCATACCGAGGCGCGAGGACACTGCGCCCTCGTGCATGTGGCCTCCCCGAGCGAGACCCTCATCTTCGGCGTGTTGGGCGACCGTGCCGCCGAGATCGGCGATGTACTCCATGGCCAGTCTCAGCACTCCCGCGTCCTGTACGGAGTCACCGTCGTCTGAGAAGATCCGCACACCGGCCTTCCAGAGCTCATCGAGATGGGCGAGGCGTTCGCCGCGACGCCCCAACGTGATGGCCCCGGCGGGCAGCACATCAACGAGCCCGACTTCACTCCCCCGCTCCCGGATGTGGCGTGCGAGGTGCCCGGCGTCGGTCGCCGGCTCGGTGTTTGCCATCGCGACCACCGCGGTGAAACCACCGGCGGCTGCCGCCCTTGACCCGCTCTCAATGTCCTCCTTCCACTCCTGTCCCGGTTCGCGGAAGTGAACGTGAACGTCGACGAATCCGGGGCCGACGAGCGATCCGGTACAGTCGATCTGCGAGGTTCCCTGCAGCCCGGTGCCGACCGCCACGACCATTCCCTCCTCGATCAGGACGTCCCCCGGCTCCGGTCCATCCGGTCCCAGGACGGTTCCCCCGCGAAGCAGCAACTCACTCACGTGCATCCTCCCCTCCGAGTAGGCGGAACAGCACCGCCATACGAACAGCAACCCCGTTGGCGACCTGTGACTCGACGAGCGATCGGTCGTGGTCGGCAACCTCGGGGGCGATCTCCACGCCACGGTTCATCGGACCGGGATGCATCACGACCGCATGCGGCGCCATCTGCGCGAATCGCTCTCTGGTCATACCGAACCTGCTCACGTACTCGGGAAGCGAAGGCAGCACGGAGGCGCCCCCGCGCTCTGCCTGGATTCTCAGGAGATACACGACGTCGTAGTCGAGCACGTCGTCGATGCCTTGGGCGGTCGTCACCGGCCAACCGCCCAGGTCGACCGGTAGGAGTGTGGATGGTCCCACGAGTGTCACCTGTGCGCCTAGCGTCGAGAAGGTTGAGATGTCCGATCGAGCGACGCGCGAGTGCCGGATGTCACCGACGATGGCGATCCGAAGACCGTCAAGTGACCCGAAGTGCCGTCGAACCGTGAGCGCGTCCAGCAGCGCCTGTGTCGGGTGCTGGTGCGCTCCGTCCCCCCCATTGAGCACCGGGAGTCCCGTCCAATCGGCGATCCTCCAAGGCGCTCCCGTGGACTTGTGCCGCACGACCAGTGCTTCTGCACCCATCGCCTTGATCGTCAGAGCGGTGTCCTTCAGGCTCTCCCCCTTCGAAAGCGAGGACGTCCCCGGGGAGAAACTCATCGTGTCGGCCGAGAGGGCCTTCGCTGCACGTTCGAACGACATACGCGTCCTGGTCGAAGGTTCGAAGAAGAGCATCGCCACGGTTCTGCCCCGCAGTGCCGGAACCTTCGGAATCGGCCTGGCGAGAACGTCGACGAATTCGTCGGAGAGGTCCAACAGGCTCTCGAGGTCTGTGCGCGAGAGGGAGTCGGTGGTGAGGAAGTTCTTCATCGTCCCTCCTCGATCCACACTCCATCCTCGGAGTCGATCTCGTCGACTCGCACCGTGACCCTCTCGTGCTG
>CBEVHI010000135.1:0-6095 GCA_965549635.1 uncultured bacterium
GAGAGCACTCGCCACTCTCCCGGAATCCCACGCAGGCTCTGTTGCCCACGATCCTCGAAGGACAGGCCCGATCCCGCCACCAGGTCCCGGACCGTTCCCGAGACAAGTACCTCACCGGGGCCGGCAAGGGCGCCGATCCGGGCGCCGATGTGCACGGTGAGGCCGGCGATGTCGTCGCCGATCCGCTCGACCTCCCCGGTGTGAACGCCGGCCCGCACTCCGAGGTCGAGGCGTCTGGCACCCTCGGCGATTGCCTGAGCGCAGCGGATGGCCCTGGCCGGCCCGTCAAACGTGGCGAAGAACCCGTCACCGGCGGTGCTCACCTCCTCACCCCGAAAACGTGCCAGCTCGCGGCGCACCATGGCATTGTGGGACTCGAGGAGTTGGCGCCAGTCGCGATCGCCAAGGGTCACCGCCAGTTCGGTGGAACCGACGATATCGGTGAACAGCACAGTGGCCAGGACACGGTCGGGAGTGGACGGCTCCCGCCTGCCGGTGAGGAACTCGCGGATCTCGGCGATGGTCTGGTCGGGGTCGAACCATGGGATGTGATCTTCCCCAGGCAACTCAACGTAGCGTGCCCCGGGGATGGTGCGCGCCAGGAACCGACCGTTCTCGACGTGGCAGACCTTGTCACCTGCTGCATGGAGGACGAGCGTTGGAGTCCGAACGGCAGGGACAATGTTCCGCACATCGATATCGAACGCCATGCGCATGAACGCCTCCGCGGCGCCCGGAGTCACGGCATTGAGAAGATATCGGCCGAACCACTCTCGCGCCCATGGCCGATCCGCAACGCTCGGCGCCAACCATGCGATTCCCCCGCCCGTTCCCCACCGTTCTTCGACTGCCGCCATCGACTCCTCAAACTCTTCCTCGCTCGCTTCCCCCCAGGGCCAGTCGTCGTCTCGCCGCTCGCGCACCTCGGCACCCATGAGAACGAGTGCCCGCGTGCGACCCGGGTGCGCCGCGGCGAACAGCATCGACAGCGGCCCACCCTCCGAAGAGCCCATGATCACCGCCTCCTCGCTGCCGGCGGCGTCCATCACAGCTCGAATGTCATCCATCCGGGTCTCCAGCGGGGTAGCTCCCGGCACGCGGTCGGACATGCCCATGCCGCGCTTGTCGAACACGATCAGTCGGGCGAACTCGCCGAGACGTTCGCAGAATCGGCGGTAGGCGGGGAGCTCCCACCCCACACCGAGGTGCGAGAAGGCCCCCTGCACGTAGACGAGGTCGATCGGCCCATCACCGACGACCTGATAGGCGATGTGCACGTCGTCGCTGCGGGCAAAACGGATGTCCGGCATCGGCTCAGCGTACCTCCTGCCGTTCGCTGTGGTCCGAGAGCTTCTCGGACATCTGTTGATCGGCGGCGAGCCACTCGCCCGAGCAGCTCAGCGCCTTCGCTGTTCACCCCGTGAGCGGATAGGCGTACGGGCGGCGCCGTCGAGGTAGTTCCCTAGTTATCAAGTAGACAAGTCAATAACTTCGGTATAAGCTGAGTTTTGCCTTTGGGAGGCGTCTCTGAAAGGAGATCTCATGCGATCGCGGAACCTCCGCATTCCCCTTTTCGTCCTCGTTGTCGCAGTCGCGCTCGGACTGGCCGCCTGCAGTTCACAGGAGACCACGTCTACGACAACCACCATCACGACTGCCGCCACAACCACGACCACGGCAACTGCAACCACGTCTGGAACCGATGCTGCGGTGGCTGCCGGCATGGAGGTGTTCCAGTCCAAGTGCGCCGCCTGTCACACGATCGGTGGGGGACCACTGGTCGGTCCTGATCTCGCCGGTGTGACCGAAGAGTTCGATGCCGATTGGCTGTCGGCCTGGATCGACGACCCCAAAGCGTTCTCCGAAACGGATCCGGATGCCGCCGAGATCTACACCGGCAAGATGCCGAGCCTCGGTCTGTCGGGAGACCAGATCGACACTGTCGTCGCCTATCTGGAAGCCAACGCCGACGTAGGCGGCGGTACGGCCGAAGGGCCCCGCGAGCTGAGTGACACCGAGTTCGCCCAGGCGACGGAGATCTTCTTCAACCGCTGTGCCGGATGTCACGGCACGCTGCGTGCCGGGGCGACCGGTCCCAACATCCAGCCGGACCGAACGCTCGAGATCGGCACCGCAGGGATTGAGACGATCCTCACCAACGGACTACCCGGCGGCATGCCCGCATGGGGGAGAGAGGGCATCCTCAGCCCGGAGCAGATCGAACTGATGGCCAACTTCGTCCAGCTCGAGCCGCCGACTCCACCGGGCCTCGATTTGGACAAGATCACCGACTCGTGGTCTCTACTCGTCCCGGTCGAGGAACGACCGACCGAGCCACAGACCACCCGCGACTGGGAGAACTACGTCGGGATCATCCTGCGGGATGCCGGCCAGGTAGCGGTCATCGATGGTGACACCAAGGCAACGGTGGCGATCCTCGACACCGGGTTCGCCGTACACATCCTGCGATCGTCGGCCACCGGGCGTTACTTCATCGCGGTCGGTCGTGACGGCCGGGTGACCATGATCGATCTGTGGACCGATACGCCGCAGATCGTCGCCCAGGCCCAAGGCTGCTTCGATGCCCGGTCGGTGGAGAGCAGCAAGTTCGAGGGCTTCGAAGACAAGTTCATCATCGAAGGGTGCTACTGGCCACCGCAGTACGTCGTGTTCGACGGCCTGACGCTCGAGCCACTTGTCGTGCACGACATCCTTACCCCGGACATCAACGGCAAGGAGCTCGACGAAGTGCGGGTGGCGGCCATCGTTGCCTCCCACACCGACCCGACATGGGTCATGGGTCTCAAAGAGTCCGGGTACGTCGGCGTCGTCGACTACTCGCAGCCCGATTTCCCGATGGTCAAGAAGATCGCCGCCGACCTGTTCCTCCATGACGGGGGATGGGACCACACCGGGCGCTACTTCTTCATCGCCGCCAACGCCCAGAACAAACTCATGGTCATCGACATGAAGACCAAAGAGCTGGTCGCCGGCATCGAGACCGGGATCAAGCCGCATCCCGGCAGGGGCGCCAACTGGGAAGACCCCGAGTTCGGCTGGGTGTATGCCACCACGCACATCGGTGAGGGCAAGCTGACCCTCGTCGGCGCCGATCCCGAGAATCACCCGGAGTACGCCTGGAAGGTGGTGCGGGAGGTCGCTATCCCGGGGACGGGGAGCCTGTTCCTGAAGACTCACCCCAATTCAGAGTGGGTCTGGATGGATACGGCCTTGTCCAACGTGGCCGAGGAGGCCCACCAGGTGTGCGTGTACTCCAAGGAGAAGATGGCGATGGAGAAGTGCTTCCCGATCACCGACCATGGCCGGGCGGTCCACTTCGAGTACAACAAGGCAGGCGACGAAGTGTGGGTGTCGGTCTGGGACAAGGCGGGGGAGATCGTCATCTTCGATGACAAGACCCTCGACGAGAAAGCCCGGATCACCGGCGACTGGCTGGTGACACCGACTGGCAAGTTCAACGTGCACAACACTGCCAACGACATCTACTGATCCCGAACGCTGAGTAGAGGTGGCGCCCTTCGGGGCGCCATCTTGCGTGGGGGCTCGTCGAGAGATCGAGGAAAGCTTCAGCAGCCCTCGCGCGCCTCGGTGACCGACATGGATGCCAGTTCGACCAGCAGCGCTTCACGAGCCCGGGACCAGGCGCCGTGGAGTGCACACGGTTCCAGGATGTCGCAGGTGCCACCGCGCAGCACGCACGTGGTTGTGTCGGTGGGACCCTCCATCGTCTCGATCAGTTGGAGCACCGAGATGTCTCGCAGTTCGGCGGTCAGCCGGTAGCCCCCGTTTGGGCCCCGAGTCGACGCCACCCAGCCGCGATGCACCAGCGGACTCATTACCTGGGGGAGGTACTGCACCGAGGTGTCGAGGATCTCGGCCAGCTCCGCGCCGGCCAGACGTTCGTCGTGCGCACAGAGCTCGTGCAAGGCGCGCAGGGCGAGATCGGTTTTGCCGGCAAGTTCCAGTCTCATTTCCTTAGAACCTTAGTACACAAGTATGAAGTTTGCGGTGGCTCACGTCCTCGGTCGGGCGAGCGCCATCGCCACGATCGGAAGCGCCGGGAACACCCAGCGACCTACCACTCCGCCATTCGTGCCAACCAGCGCGACGACGGCGAAGCCGACGATGGCCAGCAGCGCCGCAGCCACCTGTCGGGCCGTACCGATCGATCCGGAGAAGCCCGGCGCCGATCGCTCGAATCGGACGAGTAGGGGGAGCAGGAGGGCCATCACGATCAGCAAGACGGCCAGCCACAGTGGTCGGGACCACCACCATCCGGCCGTGTTCGGCACTAGATGGAGGCCGAAGCCGCCCAGCCATGTTGCCACCGACACTGCCGGTACGACCATGACGGTGTAGTGCCAGACGAACAGGGTCATGATGATCCCGTTGACCAGCACCGTCGCCGTCCAAAGGCTCGACCGCGACAGCCATCGCCGTGCCGGTCCCTCCAGCGTTGACGCGAGGAGCACCTGGGCGACACCGAGGAGCAAGAGGGCCGCGGTCGGTGGTGCCGAGTTGGAGATCTCGGCACCAGGAACCCCGATCATCGCCACCGGATACGCCTCGAAGGTCACGACGAGCCACGCAGCGGCGAGAGCACCGAATCCGCCTGTCAACCTCGCACGTACCCCGCCGAGGAGACCTTCCCGCCAGGCGTATCCGATCTGGAAGATGGCCGGCCAGATGAGCGCGTAGTTGGCCCAGCGCGGCCAGGCAGGACCGCCGGCCAGCCACACCCAGTCCACGGCAAGAGCGGCGATGACGGGCACCCAGATCGACCGGTGTCCGAACCTGTCCCACGCCGCCAAAGTCGCCGGGGTGAGGGCGACGACGGCCACGTAGACGGCCAGGAACCAGAGCGGGGACAGTGCGCCGATCGAGCCGGTCTCGACCAGCACTGCCGGGAATACTGCGGGGGTTAGTGCGGTCAAGCCGAGCCACAGCACCAGCAGCGGCACCGCCGGCCCGACAAGGCGTCGCAGACGGGCGTGCAGCCACGCCCCGTAGCCGGACCCCCGGCGCTGCGCAGCCTCCCACGACGCGGCGTTGGCATAGCCGCCGACTGCGAAGAAGACCGGCATCACCTGAAACAGCCAGGTCAACCACCGGGCGGTGCCGCTTCGGGTCAACAGATGGTCGGGGTGAAACACCCCGGTGGAGTCGACCCACGGAGTGATCACCAGCCAGTGGCCGAGCACCACCGCGACGATCGACGCAGCTCGCAGAAAGTCGATATACCGGTTGCGGGTTGCCGGTGTGTCTGCGGCAAGACGACGGGCGCGAGCAAGCATGCGAAGCAGGCTATCGGACGGCGGGCGGGGAGGACTCGATCTTGTCATGCACCGGCGGAGACCCCCCGTCGCGGCGAAGCTGCACTCGGTAGGCTCGAAGACAGCTTCTGAGGGAGGATTCGTGAGCCGCGGAAGGATCTTCGTCGGGGTGGTGCTTGTCGTTCTCGGTGGGCTGTTCTTGCTGGATCAGGGCGGTGTGCTCGATGCCGGCAACACGATTGCCCAGTGGTGGCCGGTCGTGTTCGTCCTCGCCGGGCTGCTGTACTTCAGCGTGTCGCCGCGCCACGTGTTCATCCCCGGTCTGCTGATCGTGGTCGGCCTGGCGGTACTCGCCGGGACCCTCGATGTCGTCGATGACGACATCACCCAGTTCATCTGGCCGGCGCTCCTCGTCCTCCTCGGTCTGTGGGTGCTGCTGGGGACGAACCGTGGCAGGGCCTCCGTCGGAGACAGCGTGAATTCACTGGTGGCGTTCTTTGGCCGGGAGGTGGAGAGCAGTTCACAGCAGTTCCGAGGCGGTTCGATCCTCAACGTGTTCGGCGGCACCGACGTGGATCTGCGTCACGCTCGCCCCGTCGAGGGAGGGGCTGCGATCGATGTGGTCTGCGCGTTCGGGGGGGTCGACTTCCTCGTGCCTGAGGGCTGGCGAGTCGTGATCAGGGGGATCCCGCTGTTCGGTGGCTGGTCGAACAAGACACGACGTGAGAGCCTCGCTGTCGACGCTCCGTTGCTCTCCATCGAGGCGATCGTCGCATTCGGCGGCCTCGAGGTCTCGCACGG
>CBEVHI010000136.1:0-6044 GCA_965549635.1 uncultured bacterium
CACTGCGCTTCTTCGTGGCCGTGCAGCACGCCTTTTCCGCCGGTGGGATCGACGTCACCGACCCGGCGGCGTATCGGGATCTGGTCGAGGGGTTCGACGTCGACCCGGACCGATTCATGACTGCGCTGGTGTCACAGGAGATGCGAGAACGCACCTGGGCGGACTTCGGGGAGGCTCGCCGACTCGGTGCCAACGGATTCCCGACGCTTCTGCTCAACGAAGGAGACCGGATGGTCGTCGCCGCCCCCGGATACGTCGCCGCCGAGCATCTCGTCCCTTCGATCCGCGACTGGCTGAACACGCACCATGCCCCCATCGCCGCGAGCCTGATGTGCGACATCGACGGAGAGGTTTGCTGAACGGGCTTCCGACCCGGCCAAGCAGCCGTAGTCGCCGGCACGCCGGTAAGGTGCCCGGAAGTTCGCCCAGCGGAGGGAAGCATGCGGATCGGCCTCATCGTCCAACTACACGGATCGCCACAAGGTGGACTGCCAGTGCCCACATGGGAACGGATCAGGACGTTTGCGGAGACGGCAGAAGCCGTCGGGTTCGATTCGCTCGTGTTCGAGGACGCGCTGATCTACCGCGGCGCAACCTCGACACAAGGATGCTGGGAGTCGGTCTCGATCGCTGCTGCGCTGGCCGCGGTCACATCGAAGATCGAGATCGGCCAGTCAGTTGTCAATACGCCGTACCGGTCCCCCGCCCTCATCGCCAAGATCGCAGAGACCGCGGACGAGATTTCGGGCGGTCGCTACGTCTTCGGCATCGGAGCCGGGAACACCGAGGCCTACGACTATGAAGCTTTTGGCTTCCCAACGGACCATCGGTACTCCCGATTCTCCGAGGCGATCGAGATCATCCACACATTGCTGAAGAACGGCAGGGTGAGCTTCGATGGTGGCTACTACTCCGCCAGAGACTCGGAGTTGGACCCAAGAGGGCCGCGGCCGCAGGGCCCCCCGATCATCATCGCCGCCGGCGCATCCAAGATGCTCCGACTTGCAGCCCGCTATGGAGACGGCTGGAACTGGTGGACGACGGAGCACGCCAGCGCCACGGAGGTACTACGGCCGTTGGTGGACGAACTGGAGACGGCCTGTGAGGAGGTCGGAAGGGATCCGGCGACACTCACACGCTCACTGGATCTGTACACCGTCGATCCTCAGAGCCGGTCGGCCGACGGTCCCATTTGGGGCGGAGATCCGCTCGCAGGATCTGCCGTGGAGATCGCCGAGACCCTTCTCGGCTTCGGGGAGCTAGGTTTCGACGAGGTCCGCTGCGACGTGTTCCCGAAAGAAACCGAGGGCATTGAGGCAATGGCCGAAGTCGTCGACCTCGTTCATCGCAGCTGAAGGTCGTCATCGCATTTAGAGCCAGGACGCAACCCACTCTTCGGATCGCTTCCACAGCTCGGAAGCCAACTCGTCATCGAGGGCGCCAGGCCCAGGTTCGCGGAGCCGGCTCTTGGCGTAGTAGCCGCCGGAGACGAGGTCGTCAGCAGTCGCGCCGTGCACCGGCGTGCGTGCGCCCTCTTCGGGGGTCTTGGTATTCCGGACGAACAGGTTCACCCACCGCGGGGTGTTTCGCAGGATCTCGGTGCCAACCAGGCCCGGATGGACTGCTACCGCAACGAGTTCGGGATGTCGGCGGGCTAGTTCGCGGGTGAACAGGACGTTGCACAGCTTCGACACGCGATACTCGGGCAGCCCTACGAATGAGCCTCGGCGGCGCAACGCCTTCCAGTCGATTGCGGTGACGCTGCGGTGCATCTCGCTCGACACGTTCACGACCCGTTGAAGGCCGGCAGGTAGCAGGAGTCGGGTGAGCAGGTAGTGGCCGAGGTAGTTGACGCCGAAGGTGTACTCGAACCCGTCGACGCTGACGCCTCGATGGCGGGCCACGCCGGCGTTGTTGATCAGAACGTGGAGCGGCTCGCCCCAGCTGATGAACTCGTCTGCGGCTTTTCGTACCGCGCCCAGGGAGGCCAGCTCGAGATGGAGGAACCTCGCGTGGCCTCCTGCTGCCTTGATTTCGTCGATGACGGGACCGGTGCGCTCCTCGGACCTTCCTGCCAGTACGAGGCGCGCACGGCGTCCGGCAAGCTCGATCGCTGTTGCCCGCCCGATCCCGGTGTTGGCCCCGGTGATGATGCAGGTGCGCCCTTCGATCTCCAACGGAACTCCTTTGTCGCCGGAGAAGGCTACCGACGCCTCGGGACACTACCCGCGCAGCTCCGGCGGCAGGCGGTCGGGGCGCAGCACCATGTCTGCGGTGGTGTCGATCACGACGGTCCGCTCGGGGAGGCGCGCCGGGGTCGCTCCAGCGAAGTCTTCGATCAGGTAGGTGGCCCGGCCCGCGGCGTCGGCCTGCCACAACAGGCGGCGCACGCCGGCGTCGGAGATATCATCATCCCCCAAGGAAACGTTCGGCAGCGGAGAGACACCCAGCACCACGCACAACTCGGCGAGCGAGTCCTCATCCTCCGTGCTGCACCACCACACTTCGGCGCTGTCGACGATACGTTGCACCAGGCCCGCCATGTAGTCCGGAATCAGGGGATCCACATCCTCCATCTCTGGGCCTTCCGCCGTCCTGAGTGTGGACAGGTCGGTGATCACGCCATCCACGCCCAGCACGACGAGGGGGAGGTCAGTTTGCTCTGCAAGCTCGCCTTCTTCACGCCATTGGGTGATTTCCTCTTGCATACGGGCTCGAACGAGCTCCTGCCAAGATGGTGTCAAGTTGCCCCTTTGTCGAGAATGATGTTTCGGCCGTTCGGCGACGAGTCTTGAGCCGCCGCCCATCGCGGGGCAGTAGGCTGGCCGCCGTGCCGCTTCCCAAGTCGCTCGCCACATTCAATCGCGCCGTGACCAACAAGCTGGTCAGGCCGATCGCGAAAGTCGCCCCTTTCCTCGCGGTCATCCATCACGTCGGTCGCACGTCAGGTCGCGATTACACGACGCCCGTGAACGCCTTCCCCTACCACGACGGATACATCATCCCCCTTACTTACGGCCGCGATGTTGATTGGGCCAAGAACGTGCTCGCCTCCGGCGGCTGCAGGCTGGAGACCCGTGGCCGAATCATGGAGATGCGCGACCCACGGTTCGTCCCCACTGGCGAGGGCCTTCGAGCCATGCCCGCACTCGTCCATATCGCCCTCGCCCGACTCGATGTCGAGGACTTCTTGTCGCTACGAATCGAGGAGCCCACATAGCGCCGTTCTTGTGACGCATGGGCGGAATCATCCCGTCCAAACGTCACATGAAGGAGTGAATTCAAGTCACATTGGCACGCACCGCGTACTTCGGGTCTCGCCACGAACCGGACTCCATCACCTCGACGAGAGCATCGATCGCATCCCAAACATCGACGAAGCGCACATACAGCGGCGCCAAACCGAAACGGGCGACATCCGGGGTTCGGAAGTCGCCGATGACGCTCCGATCGATGAGTGCCTGCACGATCGGATAGGCGTGCTCGTGACGCAGGCTCACCTGACTCCCGCGTCGAGCAGGGTCTTTCGGGGTGACGATCTCGAACCCGTCGAGTCGTTCCTCGACCAGATCCATGAACAGTTCCGTCAGGGCCAGTGACTTCGAGCGGACGTCGGACATGTCGAGGTCGTCGAACACATCCAAAGCTGTGTCGAGCGCCGCGAGCGAGAGGATGTGCGGGGTACCGACCCTGGCCCTGGCGATCCCGTCGGCCGGGTCGAAGTCCAGGGAGAATTGGAATGGTGCGGCGTGCCCGAACCAGCCGGTGATCGGGTTGCGGAAGGCTGCCTGGTGACGGGGCGCGACGTAGATGAAGGCCGGCGCCCCGGGACCGCCGTTGAGGTACTTGTACCCGCAGCCGACGGCGAAGTCGGCACCGGCACCGGACAGGTCGACGGGGAACGCCCCGGCAGAGTGGGCGAGGTCCCAGACGATCAACGCCCCGGCGTCGTGTGCCGCAGCCGTCACTTCGGCCATGTCGTGGCGGCTGCCCGTTCGATAGTCGACCTCGGTGAGTGCCACGACCGCGACATGGTCGTCAATCGAGTCGATGACCTGATCCGGTTGGACGATCCTCACCTCGGCACCAGACGGTTCGGCAACGCTGCCCATGACGTAGATGTCGGTCGGGAAGTTGGAGGTGTCGGTCAGGACGATGGAGCGGCCCGGCCGCAGGCGCCTGGCGGCCGCAACCGCCTTGAACACGTTGATCGACGTCGAGTCCACCGCCACGACGCTGCCCGGTTCGGCTCCCACCAGCCGGGCGATGCGGTCGCCGACGCGAAACGGCAGGTCCATCCACCGGTGCTTGTTCCACGAACGAATGAGGTCGACCCCCCACTGCTCATCCACGACCTCCCGGAGCCGATCCGACACGGACGGCTGCAACGGCCCCAGCGAGTTGCCATCGAGGTAGACGAGACCGTCGGAAAGGAGGAACCGGTCCCGAATCGGAGCGAGTTTGTCGGTTGCGTCAAGTGCCTGACAGTCGGTGCGGGTGGTCATGCCAGCCAGTCTGGCATGCTCACGGCTCGGCGATGTCGGCCACTTCCGCGCCGGTCGCGGTCACCACATCGGTCGGCGCGAGTTCGACCTGTAGACCGCGGCGACCGGCACTGACATAGATCGTGTCGAATGCGATGGCTGAGGCATCGAGGAACGCCGGCAGCCGGCGTCGCTGACCGAACGGACTGATGCCGCCGACGACGTACCCGGTGAGTCGCTCGGCGTCGGACGGATCGGACATGATCGCCCTCTTGCCACCCACGGTCCTGGCCAGTTTCTTCATCGACAGATGAGAGGAGACCGGCACCATCCCCACTACCGGGTTGCCGTCGACGATCGCCACCAGTGTCTTGAAGACCCTCGCCGAGTCGACGCCCAGTGCCACTGCGGCGGCCTCACCGTAGGAAAGGTCCCCCTCGGCCGGGTCGTATTCGTGCACGGTGAACTCGATTGCCGCGCGCCGCAGCGCTTCGATCGCTCTCGTTCCTCTCGCCACGTCGACATCCTGGCAGAGTGATCAGGCAGTGCTGGCCTCTTCCTGTTCAGGCGGCAGCAGACAGTCTGAGAAGATGTCGAGCAGCGTGGTCACTCCACCGTCCGAGTAGGCGTCGTACGCCTCCCGGGCGTACCGTCTGCCGAGCGGATGGTCGAGACCGAGCATCCTGGCGGCCCCAGCGTGCACCATGAAAGCGAAGAGCTTCGGCCACACCTCGACCGCTGCCGTGGCAGCTCGTTCAAACAACAGCTCGGCATCCCCTGTCTCTCCATCAAGCAGAGCCAATCCCGCGGAGCCGGCATCGTGCATCATGTCAATGGCTCGGCCCCGGAACGGGCGAGCCTCGATCAAATCGACGACTCGCTGCAGGCGTGAACGCTCACCCAGTTGGAGCGCGGACACCGTAGCCCAGGCGACGTTGGGTGATGCCGGCGCTGGGTCGTCGAGATCGATCACCCGGTTGAAGGCGACCTCCACCCGGCTGGTCATGAACTCGATCTCCGCCAGGCCTCGCTGAACATTCCCGGCCACCTGCGCGTCTCCGCCAGCGGCTTGCCTTGTGTAGATCGCCACCAGCTCATCCTCGACCGCGGCTGCATCACCGGTGATCAATCGTCGCCACAACACAAGAATCCGGTAGTCGTCGAGCGTATCCGGTGGGAGGTCGTCCGGATCGATGGTCGCGAGGAGGAAGTCGAGTTCGTCCCACTCGAAGTCGAACACATGGTTCCAGGCGAATCCGATGGTCACATCGGTCAGGTAGCGCGGCTCACCGATCCGCCTCGCGTCCTCGAGCTGCTCCAGCTCGTACTTCAGCTCGAATGGGGTGTCGCTCGCGGTCAGATAGGAGAGGTTGTTGAGGGCACGACGGCGGGCGTGGGTGAGGCCGTGCTCACGGGCGAAGCCGAGGGCGGCCTCCAGCAGAGCGATCCCCTCGCGTGGCCGCCGGAGTGCCATACCCCCGAGTGCAACGCCCTTCGTGATCAGGGCTTGTGTGATGACCGGCAGATCATCGAGCTCCTCGGCGACAGCCAGAGCACGAT
>CBEVHI010000137.1:0-5982 GCA_965549635.1 uncultured bacterium
GCTTTCAGCCAGAGAGTTGCCTCAAGTGATCTTGGTGTGAGATCTTCGCTGGCTGTTGGCTGTTGGCTGTTGGCTGTTGGCTGTTGGCTGTTGGCTACGCTTCCTCCATGCGCGTCCTCATCGATGGCGAACCGGTCGAACCCGAGCAGGCTCACCTGTCGGTCTTCGACGACGGGCTACTGCGAGGCGACGGCTGCTTCGAAGCTGTGCGATCGTACGGGGGAGCACCGTTTGCCGTTGGCTCTCACCTGGATCGGCTCCACACCAGCGCCGGATTGCTCGGTATGAAGTTGCCGCCGCGGGATTCACTGGCACGCTGGATTCGGGAAGTCGCTCGCGACGGTGGAGACTGCACGGTGCGGATCGTCGCCACGCGGGGTGGATCCGACTCATCCGTGGAAGCTCCCCCGAGAGTCATTGTCTTCTGGGAACCGCTACCAGACATCCCCGAGCGGCTCTCGGTGCTGCCGCTCGAGGCGCCCTGGCATCCCGACGGCGCACGGTCCGAGCTGACAGGCGCCAAGACGCTGTCGTACGCGGCGAACATGGCAGCGCATCGGGCCGCCAGGGCAGCCGGGTTCGATGACGCTCTCCTCTACGGACGGTCCGGACGGATACTGGAGGGACCGCGGTTCTGTGTCGCCTGGCTGGTCGGCGGTGTCCTCGAAACTCCTTCACTCGATCTCGGAGTGCTGGCCTCGATCACCCGCGCCATCACGCTCGATGAGGCGGCGGCGGCCGGCATCGATGTGGAAGAGGGCCACTTCGACTTGCAGCGACTCGACGCAGCAGACGAGGTGATGGCTCTGTCGACGGGCAAGGAGGTGCGACCGATCGTCCGTATCGGAGACCGGCAGCTCTCACCTGGGCCGGTCACTGCGGCTCTTGCCGAGCGGTATCGGCAGCGGGTGCTCTTGTCAGGCAGCTGAGTTGCTGTACCGTTGAGACGACTCGACGGAAGGATTCAGCCCATGCGACGCTTCATCCCCCTTCTCGCGCTCGTGCTGATCGTCGCAGCCTGCAGCAAGACGACCGAACCCGAACTGACGACGACCACGCGAGTGGCCACTCCGACCACAGCCGCCACAACGGCTGCAACGACGACGACCACGACAGAGCCTGCGGCGGGGCCCACCACGACTTCCGGCAGTCTGCCCGGCTACACCGTTGTTGCCGGGTCTGCCGGGGGAACCCTCGTGGTGCTGCTCGACCCGGGGAACTACAGCGACATCGACATCCGCAACGTGGTCGATGATGCCATAGAGCGGTTCACTCCCAGTGAGCTTCACGTGGTCGACACGCAGGAAGCGGCAGATCTCGTCCTCATAGAGAATCCGACCGAGGCGCAGGAAGAGATCCTCGATGCGCACCAGTTCGCCCGTGTTGTAGGGGATCTTCTCGAGTTTCTGGGACCCTACGCATCATCGGGCACGGTCAGTATCGGTTCCTAGCAAGACCAGACTCAATATTCGCGCTCAGTGTGACGATAGACCTCATAGGAGGTAACGCTGGAAGCGAGAGTATTGCTCGTCGACGGCGACCTTGTCAGCAGGACAGCCTCATCGCGGATTCTCGCGGAGGCGAATGTTGAGGTCGTCGGTCATGCCGGGAGCGCCGAGGAAGCGCTCCATGTGGCGCGCATGACGCAACCGACGGTCGTGGTCGTCGACGTTGATCTGCCGGGATCGCAGGACCTCGTCCAGAAGCTTCGGGCAGCGACGGTCACCCGGCTGGAGGTCGTGGCGGCGACAGACTTCAGCAACGTTGACCGCATCGGAAAGATGGTCCTGTCCGGCGCCTCGGCATTCATTATCAAGGGGAAACCGTCGGATCTGGTTGCAGCGATACGGTCGGTCTCGGTCGGATCAGGCATGCTCTCGGCCGAGGCGAGCGCACCGGTGCTGCGGGAGGTGCGGCAGCTCTATGAACGGGAACGCACCCGCAACGAGCGATTGGAGCAGGCTGTCCACCGACTCCAGACCCTGTCGGTCACCGATCCGCTCACCGGACTGAAGAACCATGGATTCTTCTTCGACCGCCTCGGGGAGGAGTTGGAGCGTTCCCGACGCTACCAGCGGCCCCTTTCGGTGATTATTGCCGACATCGATGACTTCAAGTCGATCAACGATACGTACGGGCACGCGGTCGGGGACCGGGTCCTACGTGCACTTGGTGAAGCCTTCCGAGGTCGCCTGCGTGAAGTCGATGTGGCTTGCCGCATCGGCGGTGAGGAGTTCGGGTTCGCCCTTCCGGAGACGGACGAGGCAGGTGCGGTCCAGGTTGCGGAACGCCTGCTCACATCGGTCGAGCATCTCGAGGTTCCCGAGGCAGGATTTGTGACACTCAGCATCGGGATCTCGGTGTTCCCCACCCATGCCGACAATCAGGAGGAACTTGTCGAGTCGGCGGACATGGCCCTCTACCAGGCGAAACACGAAGGCAAGAACTGCGTGCGAGTGGCCGGACGAAGCCTGCTGACGACAGAGGTCACCCGGTCCCGGCCGGTCATGGCCCCGGTCGTCGATGCCCTGATTGGCGTACTCCGTCTTCGCTCACCGAAGCTCTTCAAGCGCTCGTCGAAGGTCGCCGACGTGGCCACTTCGATTGCGGGCGAGCTGGGTCTGAGTGTCGCCCGCACCGGACGCATCCACCTTGCTGCGATGCTGCACGACGTAGGAATGATCGGCGTTCCCGATGCAATCCTGCTCAAGCCGGGGCCTCTCGAACCTGTTGAGTGGGAGGTCGTTCGGCAACATCCTCACAGTGGCGTGGAACTGGTCGCGGGAGCCGTACATCCCGAGGTCATCCAGGCGGTGCTGACCCACCACGAGCGCATGGATGGCTCCGGGTATCCGAATGGAGTCGAGGGCTCCGCAATCCCACTCCTCGGACGCATTCTGCACACTGCCGATGCCTTTGTGGCGATGATCTCCGACCGTCCGCACAAAGCGATCATGACTCCTGACGCAGCGATCGAAGCACTCCAGAAGGACGCCGGGAAGGACTTCGATCCTGACACCATCGATGCGCTCGAACGTGCGCTCATGGGACCAGATGCAGCGCCGCTGCGCCTGGTCGTCGGATAGCCCGTACCTCGAGATTCGCCTGGCAGCAGCTGAGGGACGTTCACGAACCACGAGTTTGATCCAGGCACGGCACGACCGGACCCGATGCCGGCCTAGAGGAGCATGCTGGCGACCAGGAGGAACCCTCCGAATCCGGTGAGATCGGTGACGGTGGTCACGAACAGGTTCGATCCCAGGGCTGGGTCGAAACCGAGCCTGCGGAGCAAGAGGGGGAGTGCTGACCCGGCCAGACCTGCGACGGTGAGGTTCGCGAGCACACTGATGAACACGACCAAGCCGGTGCGAGGGTCGAGCAATAGGGTTGCGATCAGCCCGGAGAGCGTCGCGGTCAGGATCCCGTTGGAGAGCCCCAGCGCCAGTTCTCTGGCCACGACGCTCACCGTTCTGTTCGGCGAGATCTCCCTGGTGGCGAGACCGCGGATCACCACGGCGAGGCTCATGGCTCCGCTGTCGCCGCCGATCCGGGCGACGAGCGGCATGAGTGATGCCAGGAGCGGCGCCGCTGCGATTTGATCCTGGAAGCCGGCAACGACCAGGGACACGGTGCCTGAGAGCGCCAGGTCGAAGAACAACCAGGGGAGCCGCATTCTGATCGAGCGTCGTACCGGGGTGAAGACGGTCTCCTCACCACCGGCGCCCATGGCGACGGCGAAGTCCTCGCCTGCCTCTTGCTCGACGGCGTCGATGACCTCGTCGACCGGCACAATTCCGAGAAGACGGTCGTCGAGATCGACGACAGGCACGCTGAACAGGTTGTATCTCCTCGTGAGCTCGGCGACTTCCTCGCGGTCGGTCAGCGGCGTCACCTTGACCGGGTTGGGCACCATGACTTCGTCGAGACCGGAGCCGGGCCGTGCAAACACGAGCTCCCGGAAGGAGAGCACACCGACGAGGTGACCGAGGTCGTCGACGATGTAGACGTAGGAGAGGTCTTCGAGTTCCTGGTGGAGCTGACGAATCCGTTCGATTGCCTCGCCGGCGGACAACCCCACGGGGAGGGTCGCGACGCGCATGGTCATCAGACCACCGGCCGAGTCGGGAGGGTAGGAGAGAAGGTGCCGGATGGCCTCGGCGGCGGGCTCTGAGACCGCCGACAGGATGCGCTCTTTGTGCTCGGGGTCGAGCGCTCCGATCAGGTCGGCTGCTTCCGCCGGTGGCATCGCCTCGAGCAGTGATGCGGCCCGAGCGTCGGTGATCTCTTCGAGGACGTCGGCGGCAAGCTCGTCCTGCATCTCCTCGAGAATGTCCGCCGCTTCGGGAGCACGGAGACCGCGGATGAGATCAGCTGCCGCCTCGTCGCCAAGCTCTTCGAGGATGTCCGCTGCGTCGTGTGGATCGGCTTCTGCGAGCTCAACCCACTCGGCCGAGTGGGTGTCGAGATACGCCTCGACTTCCTCAGGCTCCCTGCGGGCGCGCGAAGCGAGGCGTTCTGCAAGTTCTCGGGGACGCGGCAGTCGCTTCTTGTCCAAGGGTCCCTCCGGGCCGGCTCCAGGCTACCCGTCAGTCACTGTCGAACGGACGGATTCCCGCAATCGTGAGTGTGAACGTGCCGCCGGGAGCGGCATAAGAGACCTCGTCGCCAATCGTCGCTCCGAGCAGGGCCGCTCCGAGTGGGCCACCCGGCGAGGCGAGCAGAGTCCCGGGAACTTTGTTCTCCGGCGTGGCGATGAAGTACTCGGCTTCATCTCCATCTTCGTCGACGACTGTGACCAGGCAGCCGATTTCGACCCTGTCGGTGGCACCAATCTCTCGCACCTCGGCATGGTCGAGAATCTGACGGATCTTCCGGATGCGGGCCTCCATCAGCCCCTGTTCGTTCTTGGCTGCGTCGTAGTCGGCGTTCTCCCTGATATCTCCGTGCGAGCGCGCTTCGGCGATGCGCTCGGAGGCGTGGAGGCGGCCTTCACCTTCCAGGTATCCGAGTTCGTCGAGGAGCTTACGGTGAGCCGCCGGCGTCAGCCAGATTGTTTCGCCGGTCATGGACGGGCAGCATAGCGACATGCATCCGGTAGCAATGAAGCGTTCGGCCCTGTGGTTCGCGTTGTCAGCGGCCTTCCTGTGGGGGGTGAGTGGCACGGTTGCTGCCGATGTCTTCGACAAGGTCCCTCCCCCTCGCGTTGCCGAGGTCCGGGCACTCGTCGCGGCGCTCTTCCTGGTGCCCTATGCGGGCCTGCGGGGGCAGCTCCGGACGTACGGCAATGGTGTGTCGCTGGTGCTGTTCGGTGTTGCGCTCGCAGCCGTCCACGTCACCTACTACTGGGCAGTCGACGGGCTTGGTGTCGGTCCCGGCGTAACCGTTCAGTTCCTCGCTCCGATCCTGGTGTTGTTCTGGGTTCGATTCGCCGAGCGCCGCCACGTCGCCCCAGTCGTGTGGGTGGCGGCCGCTGGTGCGATCACGGGCCTCGTCATGGTGACGCGTGCGTGGGAGACGTCAGCAGCAAACGGATGGGCTCTGGCAGCCGGTCTCGGATCGGCATTGACGTTCGCTGTATACCTCGTGATGGGAGAACGCCTCGGTCGCCGCATCGGAGCGGTGACGACATTGACGTACGGCTTCGCGGTTGCTGCGGTCATCTGGCTCGTAGTCCAGCCTCTATGGACGTTCCCGACCGCCCTCGACGGCAAAGACGTCGCCGAACTCGTATGGGTCGGTCTGGGGGGGACGATGTTCCCGTTTCTGCTCGAGATGGCGGCCCTGCGCAGGGCCGCGGCTGCGCTCGTCGGCCTGGTGGCCACGGTGGAGCCGGTGATCGCCGCCGCGACTGCGTGGATCTTCCTCAGCCAGGGTCTGTCGGTTGTGCAGATCGTCGGCGGGTTGGCTGTGCTCGCCGCTGTCGTCGTCGTGCAGCGTCGAGGCGTTGCCGAGATCGAGGCCCCGATGCAGCCAGGGCGATAG
>CBEVHI010000138.1:0-5910 GCA_965549635.1 uncultured bacterium
ACGACGTAGAGCCAGAGCGGTCCAGGGTCGGGGGTTTCGGGCCGCTGCTCGGTGGGCGAGGAGGGCTCAGGCTTGGGCTCCGGCGCATCTTCGACGGAGTGTTCGATTCGGGTGCGCAGCTCCTTGATCCGCTCCTTGAGAAAGACGGCTTCTGTCTCCGCCTTCGCCGCCCGTTCGCGCGCGTCGGCAAGCTGCTGCCCGGCCTCATGCAGATTGCCAAGCTGGTTGAGCAGTCGCCGCCACTCGTCGATGGGGACGAGCATCGATCCTTCGGGGACCGGCGGTTCGGGTGGTGTCGGGGGTGGCGCCGCTGTCGCGGGAGCCGGGCTGGGACGCGGATGTCCGAGATGTCGTGCTCGCTGGACGATCTCGTCGCGTAGCACGAGGCGCGTCTCCCCGTCGAGTCTCGTGGCCACCTTCTGCTTGCGAGCCCAGTTACGAACCGTGGTTGGCGGGACTCCCGCGAGTCTGGATGCCTCGTCGAGGGTGATCCAGCCGCGGGGTGGGGGAGGCGGGCTGGGACGCTGCCAAACAAATGCCGGGTCCATGGATCGGAAGGCTAGTGCGAGCTACTTGCCGATGAGGTGATGCCCTAGGATGCTCGCTATGCCGTCGGAGCAGGAAGTACGGGAGCTGGTACGCACCGCCGTCGAAGCCCTCGACGTGCCATCCCCACAGCAGACGGTGGTCGAGACACCTCCCGGCCCGGTCTCCATCGCCGTGGGTGCCGACCATGGTGGCTACCCGCTGAAAGAGAAGATCGCGTTCTCACTGAAGGAGCGTGGCTATGAGGTACGCGACTGTGGCACCGACAGTGGAGAACCGGTCGACTACCCCGAGTTCGCCCACGCCGTCGCCCGGCTCGTCGCAGATGGAACCTGCGAGTGGGGGATCATCGTCGATGGTGCCGGAATCGGCTCTTGCATCGTCGCCAACAAAGTTCCCGGAGTCAGGGCAGCGCTCTGCTACGACGTATCCTCTGCCAGAAACAGCCGGGAGCACAACCACGCTAATGTCCTCACTCTCGGCGCCGGCCTCGTCGGAACCGGTCTCGCCATGCAGATCGTCGAGGAGTGGCTGGCAACCGAGTGGGGACCGGGACGTCATGAACGCCGGGTCAAGCTGATCACCGACATCGACCGCAGGTATCGCGCATGACGAACGAGCAACTGATCGAGAAGATCACCCAGGAGATCCTTGCCAGGCTCGGCTCACACGAGGAGCTATGCGACGGCGCCTGCGCCTCGCACAGTCCGAACAAGGTTCGTGATGTCGTCGCCAATGGAGCCAACAGGGTCTCCTACCGCGGTTCGGGTGCAGATGTCCCCAGGGACCTCGCCAAGTACATCGACCACACCCTGCTCAAGCCGGGTGCCACCGCAGAAGACATCGACCGACTCTGTGCTGAGGCGGCCGAGTATGGGTTTGCCGCGGTGTGCGTCAATCCGTTCTGGGTCAAGCGCTGCAAGGCGAACCTGCGCGGTACCGCTGTCAAGGTGGCCTCCGTGGTCGGATTCCCTCTCGGCTCGACTCCGTCGGAGATCAAAGCCATGGAGGCCCGTCGGGTCATCCGCGACGGTGCCAGCGAAATCGACATGGTGATCAACATCGGGGCCCTGCGATCTGGCGCATACGACCTCGTCCGGGACGACATCGCCAAAGTCTCTGACGCGTGCCACGAGTCGGGCGCGATCAACAAGGTCATCATCGAAGCCGTGTTGCTCTCCGACGAGGAGAAAGTCATCGCGTCGTCGCTGGCCAAGGAGGCCAAGGCAGACTACGTCAAGACGTCCACTGGATTCGCCTCCGGTGGGGCGACCGTTCACGATGTTCTCCTGATGCGAGAGACCGTCGGTCCGAAGATGGGGGTGAAAGCGGCCGGCGGAATCCACACGGCCGAGGAAGTGCGAGATATGGTGGCTGCGGGCGCGACGAGAATCGGAGCGTCCGCCGGTATCCAGATCGTGACCGGAGGTTGATCAAGTGGCCGACGTCGAACTGAGGACCTACTCGTTCCTGGACAACCTGCAGCCGCAGTATGCAGCCTTTCTGGGAACGACCGCGCAAGGATTCTTGCCGCTCGCGGGGGACGCCTCCCTCTACGTCGAGATCGCCCCCGGCATCGAGATCAACCGCATCACCGACATCGCGTTGAAATCCACGAGAGTCCGACCGGGGATGCAGATCGTGGAGCGCTACTACGGGATGCTGGAGGTCCATTCGGCCGACCAGGCGGAGACGAGAGCGGCCGGTGCAGCGATCCTCGACGATCTCGGGCTTTCGGAGACCGACCGTATCAAGCCGAAGATCCTCTCGAGTCAGATCGTCCGACATATCGATGATCATCAGGCGCAGCTCATCAACCGAACGCGGCACGGCCAGATGATCATCCCCGGCCAGACCCTCTATGTAATGGAGGTTGAACCCGCCGCGTATGCGCCGCTGGCGGCGAACGAGGCGGAGAAGGCGGCGAACATCAACGTGCTCGAGGTGAGAGCGTTCGGGTCGATGGGTCGTGTGTACCTCGGTGGTGAAGAACGAGACATCGACGTCGGTTGGCGTGCCGCCGTGGCCGCCATCGAAGGGGTCGAAGGTCGCGAGAAATAGCAGACGAGAGGAGACAATCCGATGGCTGAAGCGTTGGGGATGATCGAAGCCCGTGGCTTCGCAGCGATGGTCGAAGCGGCCGACGCGATGGTGAAGGCCGCCAAGGTCGAGTTGGTGAGCTATGAGAAGACCGGTGGCGGCTATGTCACCGCCGTGGTACGTGGCGATGTCGCCGCGGTGAAGGCGGCGGTTGAAGCCGGCGTCCGGAACGCGGAGAAGGTCGGCGAAGTGATCGCTACCCATGTGATCGCCCGTCCGCACACCAACATCGACGTGGTGCTGCCGCTCGGCCGTGCCGAGGAGGCCCAGGCCGAGACCTCCTGAGAGGAGACGACATGCTCCTAGCGCGAGTCGCCGGGACGCTCGTCGCGACCAAGAAAGAGCCCAGCATGCAAGGGCTCAAGTTCCTGGTGCTGCGACAACTCGACGTCGACGACACCGAGACCGGTGGCTACGTCGTAGCTGCCGACGCGGTGGGAGCCGGCGTTGGAGAGGTCGTGATGTATGCGACCGGCAGTTCCGCCCGGCAAACCGAGCTGACGAACAACCGGCCGTGTGACGCGGTCGTGATGGCGATCGTCGACACATGGGAGGTCGGCGGAGAAGAGAAGTTCCACAAGTGATCACCGAAGTCGAGATCCAAGAGATCATCGAGCGGGTGCGGCAAAGGCTCGGCGCGGCCGGAGAGCACGTGGGATCGGGTCTGCGAGGGGCGTCGGCGCTGGAAACCGTCTCACCCGCGGAACTCGGCGACGGAATCTACCCGACCGTCGACGAAGCCGTCGCGGCCGCCAAGCGGGCGTTCCAGGCGTTTAGGGGGTCTGGACTGGAGGCGCGCAAGACGATCATCGCCGCCGTGCGCGCCTCGATGCTCCAACACGGTGAGCGGCTGGCAGAGATGGCCCATGCCGAAACCGGCCTCGGGCGCGTCGAAGACAAGATCGTCAAGAATCACATCGTGACCGTCAAAGCCCCCGGTCCCGAAGACCTCGAACTGGAGGCGAAGACCGGCGATCTGGGCATGATGGTGACCGAGTTCGCCCCCTACGGGGTGATCGGATCGATCACGCCGACCACCAATCCGACGTCGACGATCATCAACAACACCATCGCGGTGATCTCGGCCGGCAACGCGCTGGTCTTCAACGTTCATCCCGGAGCCAAGCGAGTCTCGGCAGAGAACGTGCGGATGATCAACCGGGCGATCGTTGCTGCTGGAGGTCCACCCGACCTCGTGACCGCCATCCCCAACCCGACGATCGCCTCGGCCCAGGACGTCATGTCCCATCCGGACGTGCCGGTCCTGCTGGTCACCGGTGGTGGAGGTGTCGTCAAGGAGGCCATGCGGACCGACAAGCGCGTCGTCGCCGCCGGTCCCGGGAACCCCCCGGTTGTGGTGGACCAAACCGCCGACCTGGACAAGGCGGCACGGGACATCATCCGTGGGGCGTCGTTCGACAACAACATCGTCTGTGTCGACGAGAAGACGGTGATCGCCATCGACACGATCGCCGACACGCTGGTGAGGAACATGGCCAGACACGGTGCGTATGTTCTCAAGGAGCACGAGCTGCGCCGGGTCGAGCGGGTGATCTTCTCCGAGATGGGTCCGCCGTCCAAACCCGGAGTCATCAACAAGGCCTGGATCGGCAAGAACGCGGGAGAGATTCTCAGCGAGATCGGGGTTCAGGTCGGTTCCGACGTACGTCTTGCCGTCGCCGAGGTCCCGGTAGAGCACAACCTCGTCTGGACCGAGCAGATGCTGCCGGTGCTTCCCGTCGTACGTGTTCCCGACGTCGACCGGGCCATCGACCTCGCCGTGCGGTCCGAGCACGGTTTCCGGCACACGGCCTCGATCCACTCGACCAACGTGGATGCGATCACACGCATGGCCAGAGCTATGAACTGCTCGATCTTCGTCGCCAACGGCCCCCACTACGCAGGTCTCGGCGAGGGCGGCGAAGGATTCACCTCGTTCTCGATCGCCAGTCCCACCGGAGATGGTCTCACCAGACCGCGCACCTTCTCTCGCGAACGCAGGATCACGGTGGTCGGTTCATTGAGGATCGTTTGATGCGACCGGCCCTCGCACTGCTGGAGTTCGACTCCGTGGCCCGTGGTATCGAGGCGGGCGACCAGATGGTGAAACGTGCGCCAATCGAAGTCATTCGTGCGGGAACGGTTCAGCCGGGCAAGTACCTCGTGCTCGTCGCCGGGGAGGTCGCCGATGTCGAGGAGGCGGTGGCTGCAGGTCGGGAGATTGCCACCATGGTTGACCAGGTGTTCCTCCCCGACGTCCACCCCGACGTCACGGCCGCTGTCAAGGGAGCTCGACGGACCGGCGGGGGGGAGGCCCTTGGGGTGATCGAGACACGCACCGTTGCGGCGGTCATCCAGGCCGCGGATGCCGGTGTCAAGGGCGCCCATGTCACGCTGGCGGAACTGCACATGGCTGACGGACTCGGCGGAAAGGGCTACCTCCTGTTCCAGGGGCCAGTCTCGGAGGTCGAGGCGGCCGTGGAGATCGGTTCGGCCAGTGTCCCCGAGAAGGTCATCACCGTGATCATCCCGCAACTCCACGCCGAGATGGGTGACAACCTGTTTGCCGCGGCGCGCTTCGCCGAGCGCGTCGACAAGGAGTAGCCGTGCAGCTCGGTCGAGTCATCGGGACGCTTGTGGCGACGGTGAAGGCGCCTGGTCTGGATGGCGTGAAGTTTCTCATCGTGCAGCCGCTCGATCGATCCCGGCAGCCCAAAGGCCGGGCGGTGATCGCCGCGGACGGGGTCCACATGGCCGGGCCCGGGGAGCTCGTCTACATCGTCGGCTCCCGCGAGGCGGCGCAGGCGCTGCCGGAGCCGTTCGTCCCTGTCGACCACGCCATCGTCGGCATCGTCGACGAGGTGACCCCGTGAAGGTCGGCACGGTCGTAGGCACGGTCGTTTCGACCATCAACTCGGCCGTCTTCGACGCCCGCAAGCTTCTCCTCTGCGACCTGCTCGATGCAGGAGGTTCACCCGACGGCGACTACCTGATCGCCGTCGATGTGGTCGGCGCCGGGGCAGGAGAGACCGTTCTGATCCTGGATGAAGGCAACTCGGCTCGGCAGATCGTCGGACTGGACGTCGCGCCCATCCGGGCGGTGGTCGTCGGCATCGTCGATGAGATGACGGTCGACGGCGACACCGTCGTGTAGCCGGCAGCCGGCGGTTGTCGGTCGTCAGCAAGACCCCCCTCCCGGCTTCGCCGTACTCCCCCTCCGGGCTGCGCCCGGCCCCCCTCGCCCCTCCGGGGCACTCCCCCCAA
>CBEVHI010000139.1:0-5832 GCA_965549635.1 uncultured bacterium
CCAGTAACCCATCCAGGTCCAGGCCGTCCGCGGACTCGATCATCAGGGCCAGCTGCTCCAGGGTGGTCGGAGCCGTCGACTGCCACGGAATGGTCGCCGGTTCGACGTGCCAGCGGGCGGAGAAGCGCTGTCTGACGATGGACTGGCGATGCGCTTCATAGCCCCAGCGCTCGAGATTCTTGGCGACGGGGCCGGCGACTGGCGACGTGGCTCGATACCAGGACTCCGGGAGGACACGGTTGAAGGTGACCAGCTCCGGCCCGCCGTTGGGCAGGTCGAAGAAGCGAGCGGCCTCGGCGATGGGAGCAGGATCGGCGGTGGTCACCACGACCGTGAGTGCAGATTGAAGGAGCCGTTCGATCTCCTTGCTCCTACGTGCGATACCGTCGTATGCCGCCCGCAGGTCGAGCAGGAAGTCGGCGACGGCTTCGAGGAGCGCGGACCCCAGGGCCGCGTCGGCGATACGGAGAGCCGGCTTGGCGGTGAACTGGTAGAAGAGCTTCCGTCCCGGCAGCGGACCCCCGGTGAGCCATCTGAGCAACCGCCCCCCGATGAGATCACGCATCCGGGAGGGAGACGTGAAGAACTCCACGCCACCCGCCGAAGGCGGTGTGTCGACAATGATCACGTCCCACCGCCCACTCTTGGCGTGCACGGTCATCTCCTCGGCGGCCGCAAACGCCTGGGACGCCGGGAAGTGCTGGGTGGCGGCCTCGAAGAATGGATTCGCGGTCAATCTCGGTCCAACCTCCGCCGGTGCATACTTGCGGGCGATCTCATTCCACGACTTGCCGGCGTCGAGCATGGCACCCCACAGGCGGGGTTCATCGGCGATGGCTGTCGGATCGGAGCCAAGCTCGTCGAGTCCCAGTGCGGTCGCGAGCCGTTTGGCGGGGTCGATGGTCACGACCAGCGTGCGCCTGCCGCGCCGTGCAGCTGCGAGGGCAAGAGCTGCCGAAAGGGTCGTCTTGCCTACGCCGCCACCTCCGGTAACCAGCAGGGTCTGAGTACTCACAGATCCCTCCACAGGTCAGCCAGTCGCGCCGCCACCTCCGGGGGCGTGTGCAGGCCGAACAGATACGGGATGCGTGGCCCTTCGGGTAGCCCCATGAGCCAGCGCACCTGCTCGTCATGGATGGCGGTGTGCAGGAGCGCCGCATCCTTTCCCGGGCCGGGTTCTAGCCGGTCGATGGTGTCCTTTCCCAGATCCAGTGGCGGCAGCACCCGATTCGCGACGACCCCCACGACGCTGACGAGAGCTTCATCTCGTACGGCCTGCAACGTCTGGAGGGTCTCCGTGACGGGAAGCTCCTCAGGGATCGTTACGACGACGAGGCCGGTTGCCGACGCGTCGGCGAGGAGGTGTTCCATCCATCCGGTTTGCTCGAGGACCCGACCCGTACCGACCAGGCGGGACACGGTCGCCGGGGCTCGCAGGTGTGAGCCGATCTGACCCGATGGGGGACCGTCGGCAACGACGAGATCCCAGGGTCCCCGTCTTGCCTCGTAGAGGACCTTGCCGATGGTGATGACCTCCCGGATGCCCGGGGCGGTGGAAGCGATCGCATCGAAGGCTCGAGCAACAGGGCCGATCTGGGCCACCCGAGGCACGCCGAGTTGCACGCGCAAGTACTCGTTGAGTGCTTCCGGGCGGTGAATCGCCATCGCCTCGAGGCCCGGACGCACCCGGAGAGGGTCATAGGAGAGTTTCTCCACCCCGAGGTGGGCGGCCAGGCCTGTGGCGTCGGTCATGGCGACCGCCAGGACGCGCTTGCCGTCATACGCAGAGCGCAGGGCGAGTGCAGCGGTCAAGGCCGATCTGCCGACCCCTCCCTTGCCGGTGACGATGAGCAGGCGCCTGTCGAGCACGCCGCCAGCGTAGTGCCCGATCATCGAGCCTTCGCCGTGGCAAACGGCAGGGCAGGCGTTACGCTGACAGAAAGGAGGACAGCATGGCCGAGTTCGACGTCGACGAGTTTCTGCAGCGTTTCGCTGACCGAGCTGCAGCGGTCAAGGAGCGGGGCCTTCCCCCCGTTGCCGGGCCGGAGCGGAAGGCGCTCATCGAGCAAGCCGAGCGTGACTACACGGACTTCGCCCTCGTGTCGGCGGCGGCCTGGTCCCTGGAAGGAGACTCGCTCGTCTTGAGAATCCCTTTGACCACTTCCCCCTCAGGGGGAAGTGCCTGAGCGAAGCGAGGGTGATGGGGGTGGATCTCCCCTCAGGGGGAAGTGCCTGAGCGAAGTGAGGGCGATGGGGGTGGATTCCCCTCAGGCGTGCCCTGTGCGCTTGCGTTCTGCTCTTCGCTCTGCCTCGAGGCGCTCGAGGTCGGGGTGCGAGTAGTCGACGTAGCGCATAGCGTCGGCGATCAGCCGGTGGCCGGCGACCTCGCGGATCTGGCGGTGCATCTCCTGGGCGACCTTGCGGTAGCCGGCATGGCCGGCGGGCTGACTGCGCAGCTCGAGCAGGTGGAAGGCCTCCCTGGCGTTCATCTCCATCACGAATCGGATCTTGAATCCGAAGGGGACGACATACTGGGCGACCGTCCCGTTGATCGACGCCTGCAACGCAGAGTGCAGTCCGGTTGCCGCTTCCATCGCCCTGTTCCAGGCACCGTCCAGTCCGGCTTCCGACACATCATCGGGGACCTCTTGACCGTGGCGGGTGGTCAGCTCCTGCCAGTCGATGGTCAACATCCGGTGCCGCTGCAGGTCGCGGAAGGCTCCGTAGTCGCAGAGGACATCGAAGCGATAGGAGGGACGCTCCATGGCTCTGCCGGGACGGTGCCGGCGGTTTGTGCGTTCGCCGATGAGGGCAGCGACGACCTGGGCCCGTTCCTCGTCGGTCATTGCTTTGGCGATGCGGAGGAGTTGGGTGTCGGGAAGGTCGGACGTTGCGTAGAGGGCGGCTGCGACCAGCTTCGTTTCTGCCTCCGGATCCCAGTCGGTCAGCGTCACGACAGGTCGAGGCTCGGGTGTCTCACCGATACGGTCGGTGATGGTCCGCACGGCGCGTTCGGTGCCGGCGAGGTAGTCGCTCCAGACCACACCACGGTCATCGATGTCGACACGTTTGAGGAAGGACGGGATGACGGTGCGGAGTTCGTTGAGCATCATTCCTGCGTACTCGCGCACTTCTGCGAGAGGATGGGCACGCATGCGTAGCAACGCCATCTCGTAGGCCTGGCCGGACGCGTAGATCCCGACGTTGGAGAGCGTGGAGGCGGGGAGGAGGCCCCGTGCCGTGTCGCATGCTTTGGCCCTGATCGTTGCCTTCCAAACCCGCTCGGGGTCGTCGTGGCGAGGGAATCGGTCGGCGTAGATGTCGGTCATGGTTCGTACGGTGCGCGAGTACGTGTCGAACAGGAGATCCATCGTCTTCTCGTAGTCGGCGGCGTGCTCCGAGCCGGCCACCTCGGGTGGGGTCATGTACCGGTAGTGATCTCCAAGACGGGTGTCGTAGTAGATGTAGCGGGTGCTCTGCTCCAGGTAGGCGGCCAGCCTCCCTCGTTCGAGTACCTTCGTGAGCAGGTTGGAGGCCTGTTCACAGGCGATGTGCGCTCCGCCGAGCTGGGCCACCGAGTCGTCGCCGTACTCGAAGAACACGCGGTCGTAGAGGCGCTCCGCTCTTCGTCGGCTGTAGAGGGGATCGTCGGTGTCGATGCGCTGCGCGATCGTGGCGATGCCCGTTTCGGGGTCGTTGAGGAACTCGTCGAGGAACAGCCTGCGCAGCGACTTTGAGCTCCTGCTGTATCGGGCGAAGAGGGCACCCTTGACGACCTCGGGGAGGTTGGTCAGGGCGAAGACCGGCAGGTCCACATTGCTGAAGAAGGGAGTGAGGACACCGACTTCCTCTGGGGTAAACGGTTCGCTGTAGAACTCCACCGAGCGCAGTGTACCGGCAGGGGTACCGGGGATGTGGACCGGCGCGTGGGCGTTGGAGGCGCGCCTTTGAGGTCGCGCTCGGCGGAAGGAATCGACCGAACCCAGGTTCGGACGGGTAGCCTTGCGGCTTGTGACCTGGCTTCGGATTCTGCTCGGTGTTCTGCTCGCCGGTGCCATCGCGGTGGCGGTGGTGCCCCTGTTCGTGCTCCTCAATCTTGCCGGTGGCGGTACCGGCTACGGCGTCTGTCCGTACGGTCTGGAGTCGTGTCGTGTCGGTTACCTCAGCGGTCTGGAACTGCTCCTGCTGCTGACCGTCGGGCTGTTTGCTCTGCTCGGCGCCATCCGCCTGGTGGCGCGCGGCATCCGGCACATGCAGCGTCGTCAGGAAACCGAAGAGGCGATGCGACGCCTCAATGAGCAGGTGTGATCGCTTCTGCCCTGGGAATGTCGTCGGTAGCGCGACTGCGGGCAAGCACCAGATAGATGCCGGTCAGGATGAGAGCCGCTCCTGCCCAACCACGAGCTTCGAGCCGCTCCTGAAGCAGCCACGCGGCCGAGAACGCCGCGACGGCGGGTTCGAGGGACAGGATCACCGCGGTTCGGGCCGGACCAACGATCGTCTGCGCCCAAATCTGCAGCAAGAACGCTCCTGCGCTCACGGCCAGGCCGGTGATGACCAGTGCGGGAACCACATCGACGGTGGGGAGCGGCAGCCCCTCGCGCACGTACGACGCAGCCAGGGCAAGTCCGGCGGTGACGAGCAGCTGCACAGCGGTGAACGGTACGACCGGGTGGCGGGAGACGATTCGTGACAGCACAACGATGTGTGCGGCGAATGCGAGAGCACAGCCGACGGTGAGCAGGTCGCCCGTTGCGAGCGCAACCCCATCGCGAAGGGTGAGCAAGGCGAGACCGACGAACGCGGTTGCGGTTCCGCTGAGTACCCACCCGGAAAGCCTGGTGCGGCCGACGATGGCGGCGATGATCGGCGTGAAGATCACGTAGAGCCCGGTGATCAACCCCGAGTTGGAGGCACTGGTTCTGACGAGGCCCTCGGTTTGGAGGGCGAATCCGGCGAAGAGCAAGGCGCCGGTGAGCAATCCGTCCCGCCAGATTCTCATGCCTCGTGGGAACGCCAGCAACAGCAGTGCTGCCGCTCCGATCAGGAACCTCCATCCTACGAACGCCATGGGAGGAAGGATGACGACGGCCTGCTTGATGACCACGAACGTTATCCCGAAGAGGGCGGCGGCGAGCGCGAGTGCAAGGTAGGCGAACGGTGGACGGCGAGGCACGAGGGTTCAGTCCTCGAAGGTGATGTTGCCGTCGGCGAGTGACCCGACTCGAACGAGCGAGTGGATCGGCCAGTCGTGCGCGGAGAGCAGATCCCGACCGCCCATCGAGACCTTCTCGATGACGAAGGCCGCAGCGACCACGGTGCTGCCGGCTTCCTCGACGATCTCACCGAGTGCCTCAGCGGTGCGTCCCCTGGCGAGGAAGTCATCGATGACGGCGACCTTCGCGTCCGGTCCGAGGATGTGCCGTGCCACTTCAACCCGGTACTCGATTTCCTTCGTGGGTGAGGAGACAGCCCTTCCATACGACCCGGGCCGGTGTGCGCCCACGAACTTCTTGGCGTAGATGAACGGCAGATGCATCTGTGACGCGGCAGCCATGGCTGGGGGGATCCCGCTCGCCTCGGCGGTCAAGATCACATCCGGTGCATACCCGGTGAGAAGTTCGGCCAGCGATGCGCCGACACCTTGCATGACGGTGGTATCGACCCGATGGTTCAGGAAGGTGTCCACCATCAAGAGATCCCCGCTGATCCGGCCCTGGGCACGGATTGCATCCTGCAAACTCATGGCGGCGATGGTAGCCGTAGACGCTGACCCCTCAGTTGTGGGCAGCAGACTTGTGCCGCTCTGAGGATCTCACCGCCGCTACGCTC
>CBEVHI010000140.1:0-5738 GCA_965549635.1 uncultured bacterium
TGGATGGTGCGCGAGCTGCTGGGGTTGCCCAATTCTCGGCAATAGCAGCGTCGCCTTTGAACGCGCCCCCCTGCGTCCTGTCAATGCTGGCCGCACGTGGTCACGACGGCATTGACAGGAACGAGCCCGCCTGCGTCCTGTCAATGCTGGCCGCATGTGGTCACGACGGCATTGACAGGAACGAGGGTCTTCCCTCGCGCCTCTCGTTCTGGTACCACCTTCTGTGTGGGCCTCGATGCAGACGCCGTCATAGCGCGTACAGCTAGAGAACAACACGGTCTCGCCACGCGTCGGCAACTGCGCGCTGCGGGGATCCCGGATTGGATCATCGACCACCGCCTCCGCCGCGGGCTGATTGAGATCGTCCAGCCGGCGGTCTTTCGTCTGCGCTCGTCGCCAATCACCCCCCAACAGGAAACGCTTGCGGCCGTTCTTGCCGTCGACGGGCTCGCCGCGGCGTCCCATCAAACCGCAGTCTGGCTATGGGGTATCTGGGATCGACAGCCGCGCCCCACCCACATCACGGTACGGAGGAACCGCTGGAGGCCCAAGAGCTTCACCGTGCATCGGTCCACCGATCTGTACGATGACTACGTCAGCCTCGTTGATGGCATACCGGTGACGACGATGACTCGCACGGTGGTTGATCTCGGTGCGACCTCACGCGGAGCAGGAACGGTGACTCGGGTGTTCGATGCGGCGCTACGACTGGGCCTGACGACCGTTGATGACGTGCTCGAGGCGGTCTCCGATCTCGCCCGTCCCGGACGTACCGGAGTGCGAGTTGCCCGTCTGCTTGCCGAGGAGAGAAAGGGTTGGATTTCGACGACGGAGAGCGAACTCGAGGACGCCTTTGTTCGGGTTGTGCGAGATGCTGGTTTGCCCATCCCGTCCCCCCAGGCGCAGATCAGGGATCGCAACGGTGTGGTGGTTGCCCGCGTCGATTTCTACTACCCCCGGCGCAGAGTGGCCGTGGAGCTCGATGGGTATCGGTTCCACATCGACCCCTCGCAGTTCAACCGGGACCGCCGGCGACAGAATCTTCTGATGACCGAGGACATCGTGGTTCTTCGATACACGGCTCGAGATCTGAGAGAACGTCCCGAGGGTGTCATCGCCGAATTGGCGGGCGCTCTGGCCAGCCGGTAGGCCGGTCCTGTCAATGCTGGCCGCACCTGGTCTCGACGGCATTGACGGGAACGAGCCCCCCTGCGTCTTGTCAATGCTGGCCGCACGTGGTCACGACAGCATTGACAGGAACGAGGGCTAGCGCGAGCCTGCAGCCTGCTGAATCAGGTCCCAGGCGCGTCGCACGTGGCGTTCCTCGGTGCGCGTCTGACCGATCGACATGCGCAGCGTGAACTTGCCATCGAGCTTGGTGTGGGTCAGGAAGAGGGCTCCTGACGAATTGAGCCGCTCCATGATCGTTTGGTTGATCTCGTCGCCGCCGACGTGTCGGAAGCAGACGAGGTTCAGCGGGACTGGTGCTGCCAGCTCGAACTCGGGGTCGTTGCGCACCCAGCCGGCGAACTCCTGGGCGAGACGCAGGTGCTCGCGCACGAATGCCTGCAGACCTTCGACGCCGTAGTGACGGATGACGAACCAAAGCTTCAGGGCCCGAAACCGGCGGCCGAGCGGCACGTGCCAATCCCGGTAGTCGAACACGTGGCCGGACTCGGACGCCTCGTTGCGCAGGTACTCGGGCAGGATGCTCAGCGTGCGGATCAGCACCGACCGGTCGGCGACGAAGAAGGCCGTGCAGTCGAAGTTGGTCAGCATCCACTTGTGCGGGTTGAACACGTAGCTGTCTGCAAGCTCCAGGCCGTCATGGATCCAGCGCATCTCCGGCAAGAGAGCGGCGGTGCCGGCGAGCGCCGCATCGACATGGAGCCACACGCCGTGCTCTCGGCAGATCTCGCCGATCGCCCGCAGCGGGTCGATCGCAGTAGAGGAGGTGGTCCCGACAGTGGCGCTGACGAACGCCGGTAGGAGACCCGCCGCCACGTCGGCGTCGATGGCTACCTCCAGTGCTTCCGGGAGCATCGCGTAGTTCTCGTCCACGTCGATCAACCGCAGGCGATCACTGCCGATCCCGGCGACCCTGACCGCCTTCTCTACCGAGGAGTGCGCCTGCGTCGACGTGTACACGGTCAGCCGCGGATCGGCACCCGAGCGGTTCGACTCGAAACCGGTAGCGCGTTCCCTGGCCGCCAGCAGGGCGGCAAGTGTTGCGGACGATGCCGAGTCCTGGATCACGCCACCTCCGGCAGCGCTCGACAGAAACCTGTCCGGGAGGTCGAGCATCTCAACGAGCCAGTCCATGAGGTGCGTCTCGAGCTCGGTCGCCGCGGGGCTGGTCGCCCACAGCATCCCCTGAACACCCAAACCGGAGGACAGCAGATCGCCGAGGACTGCCGGCGCGGAGCTGTTGGCAGGGAAGTAGGCGAAGAAGTTGGGAGACTGCCAGTTGGTGATGCCGGGGAGGATGACCTCGTCGAGGTCCGCGAGCATCGCCTGAAACGATTCGCCACGACCAGGCGGATGCGGTGGCAGCGCTCCCCTGATCTCACCTGGCTTCACCTGTGACAGGACGGGCAGGTCCTCCACTCGCTCGAGGTAGTCGGCGATCCAGTCGATCGTTTCGTACCCATGCTTTCGGAACTCGTCGGGGGTCATGTGGTAGTCGTTCGGGTTCATGCGGGCAGGTTATACACCTCGGGGTTGGCGCACGCAGGCATCGGCGACCCCCGCAGCCCTGCGATGAGGTTGTCGGCCGCCAGTTCGGCCATCGCCGTCCTTGTGGCAACCGTTGCCGAACCCAGGTGTGGCATCACGAGACAGTTGGGGAGCGACAGCAGCGGGTCGTCCGGGTCGATGGGTTCCGGATCGGTCACGTCGAGGGCAGCGGCCGCGATCTCTCCTTCCAGCAACGCCCGTTGCAGCGCCTGCTGGTCGACGATCGGACCGCGGGCGATGTTGGTGAGCGTCGCCGTCGGCTTCATGCGGCTGAACTCGTCGTCGCCGATGAGGTGGTAGGTCTCTGGCGTGAGTGGGCAGGAGATCAGCACGTGGTCAGACTCGCCCAGCAGTTCGTCCAGGTCCCGGTACTCCCAGCGGACGCCGTCGCGGGGTGTGCGTCCGTGGTAGAGCACTCGCATCCCGAATCCCTCGGCGCGTCGGGCGACGGCGGTGCCGATGCGGCCGAGGCCGATGATGCCCAGCGTCGTGTCGTGGACCTGACGACCGAGGAGCAAGGAGGGTTCCCACCTGCGCCAGCTGCCTTCCTGGACGTAGCGGGCCCCCTCCCCGATGCGTCGTGCCGCGGCCAGCAGCAGTGCGAACGCCATGTCGGCTGTCGCCTCGGTGAGCACATCCGGTGTGTGACCCACCGGAATGCCGCGATTCGTGCAGGCGGGAAGGTCGATGTTGTCGGTGCCAACGGCCATCGTGCTGATGGCTCGCAGCTTCGGTGCGGCCGAAAGCAACTCCTCGTCGATCGAGTCGGTGAGCATGCAGAACAACCCGGTAGCGGTCTCCACCGCCTCGAGGAGTCGGTCCCTGGGTATCGCCCTGTCCTCCGGCCAGGTCCAGACATCACCGATCTGACCGAGCCGTTCGACGGCGGACCCGGGTGGCATGCGCGTGACAACGATCATCGGGCGATGGTACCGGTGCGCAGGGCTCCTCTCCTCAGACGACCCCTCGACACTGATTGAGCGACACACCACTAGATTCGACCCATGGCTTCCTACACATGTGACTTCTGCGCCACCTCCATGGAAGCCGACGACGTCGAGACATTGATCCCTATCGTTGCGGCCCACTTCGAAGATGCTCACGCCGAGTACGGCATCAAGGAAGTGAACGTTCGCAACTACTTCGACGCAATCGATCGTCTCACCGGTTCGACAGAGCGTCTCGATGAGGTCGGAGAGGTAACGATCCAGGCGGTTGGCGGCGAGAACCTCGAGGACTTCTTGTCCTTCTTCGATCATGACGCGTTCGCCGGTATGCCCGAGTGGGCCGCCTGCTACTGCATGTTCCATCACCTCGGTGGCGGAGAGTCGGAGGACTGGGGAACATTCACGTGGCAGGAGAACCGTGAAGCGATCTCCTCTCGCATTCGAGAGGGGAGAACCAGCGGCCTGATGGCATACGTCGACGGCAAGGTGGTTGGCTGGTGCAACGCGAGTCTGCGACGTGAGTTTCCCGAACACGTGACCAACTCGCCAGAAGACAACCGGGTTCTCGTCACCCGGTGCTTCCAGATCGCTCCGCCCTACCGGGGGCACGGCATCGCCGGCAAGCTTCTCGAGGCCGCGGTCGCGCTCGCCAGGGACAGGGGATGTGTCGCCGTCGAGGGGTTCCCGAATCCCGACGAGCACGCGTCGAATCCTGCCGCCTACCCCGGTCCTGTCGCGCTCTATGAGTCGGCGGGGTTCCAAGTCGAAGATCGGCATGCCTGGCTGCAGCTCTGACGCTGGAATCCGGACCGGTTCTTCGGTAGCCTCCATCCCATGACTGTGTGTGCGCTCGTCCGGTGGTGGCCCCGCTGAGCACCGCCGCGCGCGCTGAAACCCCGCCGGCGGCGTGAGCCCCGGCGTTTCTCATGGAGGAACTGTGACTCGCAAGATTGTCTTCTCCGGCATCCAACCCACCGGAGGCATCCACATCGGCAACTACCTGGGTGCGTTGCGCAACTGGGCGCGTCTGCAGGACGACTACGACGCCATCTACTGCGTTGTGGATCTGCACGCGATCACCGTCGACTACGACCCCGTCGAGTTTCGTCAGACGCGCGTCGACACCGCCAAGCTGCTGATGGCTGTTGGTATCGACCCCGACCGGTCGTTGCTCTACTACCAGAGCCAGGTGCGTCAGCACGTCGAGCTGGCCTGGCTGTTGGCGACGATCACGTCGCTCGGCCAGCTCAACCGGATGACACAGTTCAAGGAGAAGGCCGACAAGGGTGGTGAGAACCTCGGTCTGTACGCGTACCCGGTGTTGATGGCGGCCGACATCCTGATCCACAAGGCGCACTATGTGCCGGTCGGCGAAGACCAGACCCAGCATCTGGAGGTGACCCGCGATCTGGCGCAGCGCTTCAACACGCGTTTCGGCGAGGAGTTCCCGATTCCCGAGCAGATCACTCCGGAGATCGGGGCTCGGGTCATGTCGCTGAAGGATCCGATGGACAAGATGTCCAAGTCGGCTCCCGACCTCTCGTCGAGAGTTCATGTCGTGGACTCCGCAGATGCGATCAGGAAGAAGTTCAAGTCGGCAGTCACCGACTCTGGACACGAGGTCGCGTACGACCGTGAGAAGAAGGCGGGGATCTCCAACCTGCTCGACATCCTCGCGCTGTTCACCGGCCGCTCGATCGACGATCTCGTCGACCAGTACAACGACATGCCCTACGGGTATTTCAAGGAAGTCGTGGCCGAGGCGGTGGTAGAGGGTCTGACTCCCGTCCGTGAGGCCTACGAGGCTCTCGACGACGTGGACGTGGCCGCGGTGATGGAGCGGGGCGCCGCGGTGGCGCGTGAGCGGGCCGAGGCGGAGATGGTGTCGGTGCGGGACAAGATGGGGTTCTAGGAAGCGAACGGCCTACAGCTCACAGCGAACAGCAAGAAGGCCCGGCTGTCGGCTGTCTGCTGTTCGCTGTTGGCTTAGAACGGCAGGCTGGGGGCGTAGAACAGGGCCAGAGTCGTGATCAGATTGAACCCGGCGTGGGTGTA
>CBEVHI010000141.1:0-5724 GCA_965549635.1 uncultured bacterium
AGACCCAGATCGGTGAGAGCCAGGGCGAGGGCGCCTGGACGGTGAGCCGTCGAGAAGGCGATGGAGCTCTTGTCGGCATCGACATCGACAGGTGGCTTGCCGGGGGCCAGCGCCACGAACCGGGTGGCATTGTGGTCTCTGTCGACCACGTCGGAGAGCAGCACCCGAAGTCCGAAACGTCGGCGGGCATCCGCCGGTGCGAGGGCAGCCTGGGAGGGATCTCCGCCCTGGGCGACCAGACGAACCGCTCCGGCGGTGTCGGCCACGGCGACGGGTTCCCATCCGCGAACGGCCAACGTCTCACGTGCCTGCGCAAGAGCTTCAGGATGGGAAAGGACGCGTCGAACGTCTGCAGGCTTGGCGCCAGGGAGCCCGATGAGAGCGTGCCGCACCGTCCCGTAGTGCTCGGCGATGATCGAAGCGTTTGCCGCCGTCAACCGATCGAGGACCTCGAGGATGCTGCCGGTGGTCGAGTTCTCGATGGGCACGACGAGCCGATCGACCTTCCCGTCGGCGAGGGCTGCGAACACCTTGGCGAACGTGTCGAACCCGACTGCCTCGGCCGTCGGGTACAAGCCGGCGACGGCACCGTGGCTGTACGAGCGTTCCTCTCCCTGGTACCCGACCTTCATTGGTCTCTCCGTTCGGTTGCTGCCAGACCTTCATCTGTGAGCGCCGAGCACAACGCTGCCATGTCGTGGTCCTTGACGAAGAGCTGCAGGAGGCCGCCGCCGCCGTAGGGGCTGTGGCGCAGCTGGAGGTCGCGGACATCGACGGCGCAGCGCTCGAGTGCCCTTCCAATCGCCGCCAGCTCGCCCGGCCGATCCTCGAGCGAGACATCCACCCTTCCCGTCGGTGAGTGCAGCGTGGCGTGAACTCGTCCCGATTTCGCGAGAGCTGCAACGATCGAATCGTCCTGTCGAGCGTCGAGCAGCTCCGCCCAGCGCTGCAATCGGCGGCCAAACCTTTCGATGGCGTCCGTGACGATCTGACGGTTCGCCGTCAGCAGTTCCGACCACAGGTGAGCGTCCGAGCCGGCTACCCGCGTGAGATCACGGAAGCTTCCTCCGACGAGAGAGAGATCTGTGACCTCCTCACCGGCCTCGGCGATGAGGGCCGAGGCCAGTACCTGAGGAAGCTGACTCACGACCGCGACGGTACGGTCGTGCTCCTTGGCCGTCATTTGGACGGGATTGGCGCCGAGCGTGTGGACGATCTGCTCGACTCGAGTCACGTCTTCGGGGTCGGCGGCATCGGTGACCACGATCCAGCTGGCTCCCCGGAACAGCGAGCGGGTGGCCGATGCGGCACCGTTCACTTCGCGCCCTGCCATCGGATGGCTCGGCACGTAGTGCTGCAGGTGGGCTCCGGCCGACAGGACCTGCGACTTGACCCCCGCTACGTCGGTCACGAGGGTATCGGTGTGGAGTCCTGACAGGCTTCGCGTGATAGCTCCGGGTGGGCCGGCGAGGACCAGCAGGTCCAGTTCACGAGAGACGAGATCGGCCCGAGAGTTGGCGCGTTCGGTCACCGCACCTCGTTCCCACGCGACATCGAGTGCCTCGCGACTCGGGTCCCACCCGATCACGTCCCATCCCACGTCCGAGAGCCCCAAGCCGATCGAGGCTCCGATGAGCCCAGTGCCGAGGATGCCGACAACCGGATCAGACATGACCGGTGCTCCCTGCCATCTGCGCGACCGGTTTGAGTGACCGACGCTGCTCGGCGCGTGACTCGGACAAGATCACCTCGTAGACACTGCGGACCAATCGTGGGGCGACGCCCGCCATGGTCGCTTGGCGGGTGAGTGCTGTGAGGATCTCGTCCTCGCGGCTGGGGGTGTGCAAGGCAAGCCCCCGGGACGCCTTCGACTTGCCGATCTCCACGGATCGTTCCAGGCGTTTCGCGAGCAGGCGAACGATCTGGCGATCGATCCGGTCGATGTCTCCGCGAGGCGAAGCGACCCCGAGCGTGTCCATCAGGGCAGCGAATCCGGCTGCGTCGAGCTGCTGCGGCCCGTCGGACAGCGCCTTGTCGGGCTCTGGATGGACCTCAACCATCATCCCGTCCGCCCCAACGGCACGTCCTGCGAGCGCCAGAGGGGCGATGAGATCTCGCCGACCGGAAGCGTGGCTCGGATCGATGATCACGGGCAGGTGGCTGAGCGCCTTGACGACGGCGACGGCGCCGACGTCCAGCGTGTTGCGGGTGCTCGTTTCGAAGGTGCGGATACCCCGCTCGCACAGCACGACGCGATCGTTGCCTCCCTCCAGTATGTATTCGGCGGCAAGCAGCCACTCGTCGATCGTGGCGGCCAGACCTCGCTTCAAGAGCACAGGCATGCCGGTTCTTCCCACTGCTTTCAGTAGCGGGAAATTCTGCATGTTGCGGGAGCCGATCTGCAGCATGTCGACGTGGGTAGCCACGAGGTCGACGTCATCAGGCTGCATCACCTCGGAGATCGTTGGCAGCCCGGTCGACCTTCCAGCCCTCTCGAGGAGCAGAAGTCCTTCCCGTCCGAGGCCCTGGAACGAATACGGAGAGGTCCGCGGTTTGAACGCCCCACCGCGCAACATGTCGGCGCCGGCTTCTGCGACGATCCTTGCCGTCCGCATCATCTGCGTCTCGTTCTCGATCGAGCAGGGACCGGCGATGACCGGGTAGGTACCGTTCCCGAACTCGACAGTCCCTACACGTACCGGCATCGCGGCGGTGTCGCCCCGATGGCTCCTCAGCGTGCGTTCCATTGTCCGATCCTCTCTTGGGACCGGGACTCCGGAGTCAGAAAACCCGGAGCCGCCGGCTCCGGGTTCAGGGTTATGACATGTGTCTGCGTGTCAGCGCGTTCCCCTCGCCCGGGCCGTGGACCCGGCGTAAAAGAACGTAAACACGTAGGCAGCTCTCATGTGGACAGCGAGCCTAGCGGGCTGCGATGGCGCTGCCAAGGAGTTCTCATCAATCAGCCGGGGTTCTTCGGATCCACTCGGTGTGCGATCGGATGTCGCGATCGAACACGAGACGGCGAAGCAGCACCCGCCATCGATCGGCACCACCGGCGGGCAGCGGCCTGCGATTGCCTTCCAGCCGTTTCGCGAACGTCAGGAGAAGCATTGCCGCCGACAGCGGGAGCATGATTGCCGGCCCATCGACGAGTCCCGCAAGCAAAGGGAGCGTGACGATGCCGGCCAGGGTCCACACCGTCGAGTCTCCGAGACGCCAGCCGATCGCCAGGAGTGCCAGGAGCCACAGGGATCCCAGCGGGAAGATGACCAGCATGACCCCTAGGAAGCCCCCGAGTCCACGCCCGCCCGTGAATCGGAGGAAGATCGGCCAGTTGTGGCCGACCACCGCGGCCAGACCGGCGGCGACGGCGATGGGGGCTCCCAACTCGAGACGGAGGCCGATCCAGGTGGGGATCGCTGCTTTGGCGACATCGAATGCCCCGACGGGGATGGTCGCCCATCGAGCGACGTGCTCCCAGACCATCGATGCGCTCACCGTGCCGCTTCCGTACCGGCGGACATCGGTACCGCGAATCCAGAGACCGGCCAGGTACGCCGTCGGAACAGACCCGAGGAGGTAGGAAGCGCTGATCAGCAGTGCCGAGGAGAGGATCACAGCCGATCGGGCCCCTCTGCGTAGAGCGCGATTCCGAGCAGTCCAGGCCCGGTGTGGGCACCCATCACCGGGGTGAACTCGGTGAGATACAACTCCTCGCAATGGAGACGGTTCGCAAGTCGATCACGGAGTTCACGGGCCTCGTTGGGGGCGTCGGCGTGCATGACTGCGGCGTGCACAGGGCGTCCTGCTGCCTGGAGGACTGCGGCCTCCAGGATGCGTTCTGTCGCCTTGTGGCGGGTTCGAGGTCGACCGAAGGGCTCGATACGACCCTCGACGAGACGAATCGCGGGTTTGATCTGGAGCGCCGACCCGAGCAGCCACGCTGTCCCGCCGAGCCGGCCGCCCCGCCGGAGGAACTGCAGCGTGTCCAAGAACGCGAAGAGATGCACCTTCGGGACCAGATGCCGGGCACGGGCGACGACGGCATCCATGGGTTCTCCTTGTGCTGCTGCCCTGGCAGCCTCCAGGACGACGAATCCGTGAGCCATCGCCGCAGATCGGGAGTCGACCACTCGAATCGGAGTGCCGGCAAGTGATCTGGACGCCAGAACCGCCGTGTCGTGAATCGAACTGAGTTGAGCGGACACATGGATGCTGACGATTCCCGTTGCTCCACGAGCGGCATCTCGATAGACCTGCGAGAACTCCCCTGCGGACGGCGTCGATGTCGTGGGTGTTCCATCGGCGGAGCGCAGTTGCGAGTAGAAGTCGTCCGGACTCAGGTCTACCCCGTCCCGGTAGGAGCGGCCGCCGAGATTCAGCACGATCGGTACCACGAGGATTCCGAGTTCGCGGACCAGTTCGTCGGGGATCGTTGCGCTCGAGTCCGTGACCACCACGACCTTGCTCACCGGCACCTCCCCGTCGCTGGAGGGCGCGGTTCTGCTTCTTCCGCCACCTCCTGTCTGTCATCCTACGGCCGGCGCGGAGAGAGATTGTCGTGACGCGTCTCTACCATGACGCTTGTGAGATTGTCGTTGCTCCCCATCTGCGTTGTCTCGCTGCTGGCCGTCGGCTGCGCGCCCGTTTCACCGGAGGCGACAGATTCGGTCTTCCAGGGGAGCGAGCTGGCTTCACCGATGGCGAAACCGGAGTTCGTCCTGACCGACACCTCCGGCGCAAGCTTCGACTTTCGGGCCGAGACCGAGGGCAAGCTCACCTTGCTCTACTTCGGCTACACGTTCTGCCCCGACGTGTGTCCGGTGCAACTCGCCCAGCTTCGCTCGGTACTCGGGATTCTGCCCGAGGTGGAGCGCAATGCGGCTGTCGTGTTTGTCACCGTGGATCCGGAGCGAGACACCCCCGCCGTGCTCCGTGCATGGCTGGACAAGTTTGATCCAGACTTCGTCGGCCTGACCGGAAGCATCGAACAGATCGAGGCGGCCGAGCGAGCGGCCGGCATGCCGGTGGCGACGAAGATCGGCGGCGGATCCGACTACACGATGGGGCATGCAGGTCAGGTCATCGCCTACGCTCCGGACGGGTTCGCCTACACGGAGTACCCGTTCGGCACCCGTCAGACGCAGTGGGTCCACGACCTCCCGATTCTGCTGACGCTTCAGGGAGAAGGATGAGACGAGCGCTCCTGTTGGTGGCGGTCGCTGTGGTCCTCGCCGGATGTGGTGGGGGTTCCATGCCGGAGCTCAGGATCGACAACGCGCGGGTGTGGGCTCCAGTGGGATCCGCGACTGCTGCGTACTTCGACATCACCAACACGGGCGGGGCCTCCGATCTGCTCTTGGGTGTCGAGGCCGACGTGGCAGATGCGTCCCTGCATGAGACGGTGATGGATGATGACGTCATGAAGATGCAGTCCGTTCGGGAGCTCGAGATCCCTGCCGGTGGAGCGGTGAGGTTCGAACCGGGGGGACTGCATGTGATGCTCGTCGATGTTGCACCTCTCGACGTTGGAGACATCATCGAACTTCGGCTCCAGTTCGAGACGAGCGGCACGATCCGCCTTCAGGTGCCGGTGACGGAGATCGAGACACGATGAGTGGGTGGGCCTGATGTTGCTGGCGGCAGTGTCGCTTTGGTGTTCCGCACTGAGCCGGCCGTGGAGTTGGCGATGGATCGCCTACCCCGGAGTCTGGATGGCCGTGC
>CBEVHI010000142.1:0-5601 GCA_965549635.1 uncultured bacterium
GCGCCAGACCGAATGCGCTCGACCTCTTGGCGGCGCCGGCGCTGGGTGTCCCGGGGCACGCCCTTGAGAGATCCCGTGCGCTCACGAATGGCCTCCTTCTGTTCCGTCGAGAGCGGCACGTCGCGACACCAGCCGGCCAGTGTCCCTCTCGGGACCGGGATCAGCTCCATGATCTCTCCATAACTCCAGCCGAGACGGCGAAGGGAGCGGCCCAGTTCGGCTCGTTCCCAACGGGAGAGGTCATCCCACCTGGATGCCCGGTCGGAGATACTCGAGGTAGCAGGAGGCTTCACGGCTCGAAGGTACCCGCGGCGTGGGACAGGGTTGGTTGTCGATACTGTCCCAGCCGGCTTGTACCGTCCGCTGGGCATGCAACAATGGCGGCTCCGCCGATGCTTCTGGCTGCCGGCGGACGACCCCGGGCTGTGGCGCAGTTTGGCAGCGCACCTGCTTTGGGAGCAGGGGGTCGCCGGTTCAAATCCGGCCAGCCCGACGTACGCGGAGGCCGCACTATCCTGCGGCCGACGCGGGTGTAGCTCAATGGTAGAGCCCCAGCCTTCCAAGCTGGTCATGAGGGTTCGATTCCCTTCACCCGCTCTGCGGACCGACCGAATGGAATCTGCCCCCGTAGCTCAGAGGACAGAGCAGGAGCCTTCTAAGCTCTTGGTCGGGGGTTCGAATCCTCCCGGGGGCGCCGGGTTCGGTTCGCACATGGTGGCCGTAGCTCAGTTGGTGAGAGCGCCGGGTTGTGGACCCGGAGGTCGCGGGTTCGAAACCCGTCGGCCACCCGAAGAGCCTGCTGGATCGGCATGTTGACCATGCCTTGTCCGGCAGGCGATTGGCGGCGTATTCGCGCCGTCTCCCTGTTGAAGAGAGGTTGGATTGAGTGCCAAGGTCGCGGACGCTGGTCCGTTCGAGAAACTGATGACCCTCGAGGTCTCGGGCGAGGAGCTGTTCGCCGCCGAGAACCGGGTCGCCCGCAAGCTGTCCCGCGAGGTCAAGATCAAGGGGTTCCGGCCCGGAAAGGCTCCCCGCAAGATGGTCGAATCCGTTGTGGGATCCGAACGACTGCGCAGTGACGCGATCGACGAACTGCTTCCGGCGATGGTCGCCAAGGCACTCGACGAGACCGAGCTGGTTCCTGCGGTCAATCCCACGGTTGACGCGATCGACGACGTCGACGACGGTGTCGAGGTGCAGGTGAAGGTGACGCTCTGGCCGAAACTCGACACCGTTCCCAGCTTTCAGGATCGAGAGATCGAGGTTGCCGTCCCCGATGTGGACGAGGAGGAACTGCGCACCCAGATCGATCGGATGCGGGATCAGTTCTCCGAGCTGGAGACGGTCGAACGCCCGGTCGCCGAGGGCGACTTCGTGGGTATCGACGTGAGCGCCACGCTCGATGGCCAACCGGTCGAAGATGCCTCTGCGAGTGACCTGCTGCTGGAAGCAGGCTCGGCGTCGTTCATCGAAGGGATCGACGAGCACGTGATCGGCAAGAAGGCCGGCGACATCGTGGCATTCGAAGGCCCACTTCCCGCCGGATTCGGCGACAGGGCGGGGGAGCAGGTCACGTTCAAGATCCTTGTCAAAGAAGTCAAGGAGAAGCGGCTTCCCGACCTGACCGACGAATGGGTGGCCGAGGTCACCGAGTTCGAGACCGTCGGCGAAATGCGCGCCGACTTGCAGCGGCGAATGACCGAAGTCAAGCGGGCCGGCTCGATCGCGCAACTGCGCAACGGAGTCCTCGAGCAACTCCTCGACGAGATGGACCTCGAGGTCCCTGAAGGCATCATCGGTGCCGAGATGGATGCCATCCTGCACCGCTTCGCCCACGAACTCGAAGGTCAGGGGATCTCACTCACCGACTATCTGCGAGTCACCGGCCAGGACCAAGAGGCATTCGTCGATGACCTTCGCAGCCAGGCAGACCGCAACGTTCGCACCGACATCCTCCTCAACGCCATAGCCGAGAGCGAGGGCATCGAAGTCACCGAGGAAGAACTCGACGAGATCATGGGTTCACTCGCTACACAAGCTGATCGGGACCCCGAGGAGTTCCGTGCCGAGTTTGGTGCGCAAGAGAATGCCGTACGCGGTGATATCCTGCGCCGGAAGGCGCTCGAGACGCTCGCTGCTGCGGCAGTCCCGATCGACGAGAATGGAAACCGGATCGTTCTGGTCACCGACGACGAGGAAGAGCCGGTAGAGGAGACGGAATGAACGCTGAGAACTACATCGTCCCGACGGTCGTCGAGTCGACGAGCCGCGGCGAACGCGCCTTCGACATCTACAGCCGCCTTTTGAAGGACCGCATCATCTTCCTGGGAACCCCCATCGACGATACGGTCGCCAACCTGATCATGGCCCAACTGCTGCACCTGGAGAGTGAAGACCCCGACAAGGACGTCTACCTCTACATCAACTCGCCGGGCGGGTCGATCACATCGCTGTTCGCCATCTACGACACGATGCAGTACATCAAGCCTGCAGTCACCACGGTGTGCATGGGCATGGCAGCCTCTGCCGCGGCGGTGATCCTCGCCGGCGGGGAGAAGGGCAAGCGGTTCGCCTTGCCGCATGCTCGAGTCATGCTGCACCAGCCGTCCGGTGGCGCACAGGGGCAGGCGTCCGACATCGAGATCCAGGCGAGACTCATCATGCAGATGCGGGAGCAGCTCAACCAGATCCTCGCCGACCACACAGGACAGACGATGGAGCAGGTGTCTTTGGACACCGAGCGAGACTTCTGGATGCTCGCCGAAGAGGCCAAAGAGTACGGCATCGTCGACGACATTCTCTCCAGGCGTGAACTCGCGGCAGTGACAGGAGCGTAGATGGCCAAGTTCGGTGAGGGGAGCGAGCTGCTCAAGTGCAGTTTCTGCGGCAAGTCGCAGAAGCAGGTACGCAAGCTGATCGCCGGGCCCGGCGTGTACATCTGTGACGAGTGCATCGAGCTGTGCAACGAGATCATCGCCGAGGAGTTCACCGAAACCGAGACCGTCGGCATCACCGAACTACCGACCCCGCATGAGATCTACGAGTTCCTCGACGACTATGTCGTCGGACAGGACCGCGCCAAGAAAGTGCTGTCGGTTGCCGTCTACAACCACTACAAGCGGGTGCAGGCAGGCAACGAGAAAGAGGATGTCGAACTGCAGAAGTCGAACATCTTGCTGATCGGTCCCACCGGTTGCGGCAAGACGCTGCTCGCGCAGACACTGGCTCGACTGCTCAACGTACCGTTCGCGCTCGCCGACGCCACCGCTCTGACCGAAGCCGGGTACGTCGGTGAGGATGTGGAGAACATCCTCCTCAAGCTGATCCAGGCCGCCGACTTCGACGTGAAGAAGGCCGAGCAGGGCATCATCTACATCGACGAGATCGACAAGATCGCTCGCAAGTCGGAGAACCCTTCGATCACCCGTGACGTTTCGGGGGAGGGCGTTCAGCAGGCTCTGCTCAAGATCCTCGAAGGCACTGTCGCGTCGGTGCCGCCGCAGGGTGGCCGCAAACATCCGCATCAGGAGTTCATCCAGATCGACACGACCAACGTGCTGTTCATCGTCGCGGGTGCGTTCGCCGGCCTCGAGGACATGATCGGTAGCCGGGTCGGCAACCGCGCCGTCGGTTTCGGCGCCGACATCCGGACCCGTGAGGAGCATCGGGCTTCCGAGCTGCTCGAGAAGGTGTTGCCCGAGGACTTGATCAAGTTCGGTCTGATTCCCGAGTTCGTTGGTCGCCTTCCCGTGGTTGCCACCGTCGACGATCTCGACAAGGACGCGCTGATCGAGATCCTCAAAGCACCCAAGAACGCTCTGGTCCGCCAGTACACGCGGTTCTTCGATCTCGACGGTGTCGAACTGGAGTTCACCGACGATGCGCTCATCGCGATCGCCGATCAGGCACTCAAGCGTAAGTCCGGGGCGCGTGGCCTGCGGGCCATCATGGAAGAGGTGCTCCTGGACACGATGTACGACCTGCCGTCTCGCAAGGACGTCGGCAGGGTCGTCATCGATGAGAACGTCGTCGCGGAACGTGTCAATCCGACGCTGGTCCCGTTGCCCGAAGTCGGCCCCGACACGACCGAACGCTCGGCTTGAAGGGGTCGTGCGGCCTATTCCAGTCCTGTCCGGGCCTTCATATACTTTCCGTGGTCGTCGTTAGCAGATTCGTGGTTGAAAACGCGCGATCAGTGACATAGGATGGTCACACGACCACATAAAGTGGTCGGGGGCTGTAAGCGGGAGGCGTTGAACTTCGATCTGTATGCGGTCACCAGGGATCGAAGCGAGCTAGTGGTGAGACCGGCCCGCCCCTTTTCGACAAGGAGGCGGAGATGAAGAGAACTCTATTCAGGTGGGGCGCAGCCTTGTCCACGTTGGCGCTCCTCTTTGGACTAATGGCGATTCCGGCGTGGGGCCAGACAGCGGAGGAAGATCTCGTGTGCCCGTTTGCCGAGGGGATCGTTGTGGACCTGGGCACACATATGATTCGCTCGGACCTGACTCAGGCAGATGCCGAGTCCGGGCCCACGGCCGTGTCGATTCCGACCGGACGGTATGACATCTACTTGGCCTCGTACGATCCTCACGATGGTGCGTCGCCTCAGAAGCAGGCCAATGAGCAGTGGCGCCTTGCTGATACGTCGATGGTGTCAGGTCCGGCCGCAAGTTTCCTTTCGGGAGTCATTGCCGACCTTCCGGATGGCAGCGACTTCATCTCGCAGCAGGTCAACGCTGATGTTCCGGTTCCAGCCCTCACTGAACTCTGGGCCCGTCACGCGTTCTGGCCGACCTCAGGTGACCCTCAGACCTACGCGAACTCGATCCATCCGGTTTGCGCGGCCTTCGTTCCGGTGTTGCCGCCGACGAGTACGACGAGTACGACGAGTACGACGAGTACGACGAGTACGACGAGTACGACGAGTACGACGAGCACCACCTCGCCATTGCTCGGATCTGTCGGTGACTTCGTCTGGAATGATGCCAACACGAACGGGATCCAGGATGCCGACGAGGTCGGGGTTGCCGGGGTTGCGGTCAACTTGCTCGACGGATCGGGAACGCTGCTCGCATCGACAAGCACGGACGCCGACGGCTACTACCGCTTTGGCGGACTTCCGGCCGGCGACTACGTCGTCGAGTTCGCCGCGCCAGCCGATTGGGAGTTCTCGCCAGCTGGTCAGGGGGCTGACGACACACTCGACAGCAATGCAGCGGTTGCGAACGGACGGAGCGATCTGATCTCACTCGCCGGGGGTGCAGAGGACCTCACAATCGATGCCGGATTGCATCGGTCGACCGAGGTTGAGCCGACGACTGCAGTGCGTCCGACTGAGGAGACGCTGCCGTTCACCGGGGCATCGTCCAGCGGCATGGGGGGAGCGGCCATCGGACTCGTCCTGCTCGGCGGGCTGGTCCTTCTCGCTGCCCGCGGCGGCAAGGAGGATTCGATCGCTCGACACAGAGCGAACTAGCGGTACGCCAAGTACCGCCACTCGAGGGCCCCGGCGAATGCTGGGGCCCTCACTGGTCTCAGCAGGCGGCCTCTGCGGCGGGCACAGCCGACACTCCAACACCAAGAGTATGGACAGAAGCA
>CBEVHI010000143.1:0-5553 GCA_965549635.1 uncultured bacterium
GGGCGGGCGTTGCCGCACCGCCCCGGATCGAGATGTACGAAGAGGTCGAGGCCAATCAGTACTGAGACGAGACGCAGGATGGGCGCGGCGAAGCCGAGGCGCAGCCTCTAGAAACCTGAATACGCACCAACCTCACCGGGCAGCACGTGTCACGGTCGAGCTCGGGTCGACGCTGTCACGGATGGCCATGGAGAGCAATACCGACACGGAGTAGATTCGATACTGGGTCGAGACGATGCCGCGTTGAGCGCGGCAGACATCTGGCCCCTTCCGGGCGAGTCAAGGGAGGACTCCGATGAGTTTCATCAGACAACGTCTATCGAACGCGGGACGAGCAAGAACCGTGGGTGTCCTGGTTTCGGTGGTGGCCGTGATGATGCTGGTAGTGGTGCCGGCGTTGGCGAGCCAAGCGGGGCCCGAATCTGATCTTGGGGTTGTTCCGACCGTTGTCACCCACACTGGCGGCGACTGGGTGGCCGACTGTTCTGCAGAGGACGTCAACTCCGCGGCGGACTCCGGCATCTGGATCAACAACCCCCGAACCGGTACCTACACGTCCGAAGCCGGAATCGTGGTAGAGCTGGTGGTGAACGGAGACAGCCAGCAATTCGACTTCGACCTCACCGGCGCTCGTGCCCTCGACGTGATCGTCAAGGGTGGTGTCGACTCCAACTGGTACAGCTACGACCCGTTCGAAATCAACGGCGAGGAGGCAGTGGGAACCAAGTCTGACGGCATGCTCGGTGCTCCCGGTGGCCACAAGAACAGGCCGGCCAACTTGAGCCACGTGTCGATCTGTCTCGACACCAGCGGCTCGATATCTGGGTCGAAGTGGCGGGATCACGACAACGACGGGCAAGTGGATGGCTTCGAGAGGGGCCTCGCCGGCTGGACGATCAAGGCCTTCGACACAGAAGGCGCCGAGGCAGGTTCCGCCATCACGGAACCCGACGGGACCTACACCATCTCAGGACTCATGCTCGATCAGACCTACACCGTGTGCGAGTTCGCCCCAACCGAGGAAACGGGCTTCGAGTATCGCGGTTGGATCCAGTCGATTCCGGCCGATGAAGCCGACGTCTGTGGAGATTACAGCGGCGCTGAGCCCAATGGATACCCGGTCGTTCTGGCCGGTGACGTTCTGGAAAAGGACTTCTTCAACGTCCGCACGATCACGATCCCGGTCGAGTTGGACAAGAACGGTGAGCCCGTCCTGGACTCCGACGGCAATCCCGTCTGCGGAATGCTGCCAGAAGGCGGAATCTTCACCGTCGGGGACGGTCTCGTCGATCCGATCGGCACGATCACCGTAGATCCAGGCAACTGCAAGCCGGGCGAGTATGTGTTCGAGACGTACGTCGACGGAGACAATCAGATCGCCGATTTCTACCCGACGTTCGACCCTGGTGGCCAGACGATGCCCCTGGTCGAAGACTACGAGTGGGTGATCACCGGGACCAATACGCAGCAGACGCTTTTCTACAACGACGTGCCCCCGTTTGACGGCGAGCGCGAGATGCTGTTCTGCTCGAAGCCATGGAGCCTGGGTCAATCCACGGACGGCGTGCTGCCCAGTGGGGAGACCTCATGCCTCCTCGAAACGCATGAGGTGACAATGAGCGACGGCATCCACCGAACCGACACCGTCTTCACGCTCGCCGACGGCAGGCGGACGCTTCGCTGAGCCCGAGTCAGCCAACGACCCCAAGATTCTGGAGGAGGCGATTCGCCTCCTCCAGATCGTTGAGGGTGTCCTCGGTACCCGTCTCAGCGCGGGTTCGGAGCAAGAGCGCCTCCTCGTAGACCAGACCCTGGTCTCTGGCCACTGCGATCCCCTTCGTTGCCAGCGATCTCGCCTCGTCAGGCCTGTCGGATGCCAGGGCAGCCCGCGCTCGCACCCGCAGAAGTCCGGCTTCGTACAGGGCAGCCTCCTCACCGGCATCGTCCTCAGCGCCAGCCAGGACCTGAATGGCCTCGGATGGAAGCCCGTTTTCGACCATGGCGTCGGCCAGGTGGATGCTGGCCTCGAGGGCGATATCCCGCTGCCCGAGCGAAGCGGCCTCCGCTCTCAGCGCCTTCAATGTCTCGACAGCGGAGGCTCTGTTGCCCCGAGCCACCTCCGCCCGCGCCAATTGGATCTCGGCGAATATCGCCAGGTCCACGAAACTCGCAGCTCGCAGCGTCCGCACCGCTTCCCGCAGGATCGGCTCGGCCTCATCCCACCGTCCCTGCGAGACCAGCACCTCGCCGATGTTCGCTCCGCACAGAGCGGCCTGGGAGAGGTTCCCGGCCCGGCTGAACGCATCTTGAGCACTCACATAAGCGGTGATCGCCTCATCCCAACGCCCCTCGTCATAGGCCCGGACCCCAACGTTGTTGTCGACGGTCGCGACTCCGGGAGTGTCCTCGAGTTCCTCGTAGAGGGCGCGAGCGGCACTGGCGTAGACCGCCTCTCCTGCCCGTCCGAGCATCTCGAGAGCCCCATCCATCACTGTGTAGACCCGGGCCAAGGCGTCACGATCACCGCTCTCCCGAGCGAGTTCTTTGGCGTGCTCAGCGAGCGCCAACGCCAACGCTGGACGACCCTCCTGGAGACGAATCCCGCTCGCCAGCGCCGTGAGCTGAGACAAGGTACGCGCCGCCGCCACACCGCCCTCGCCCTGGACCATACGAATGCCGAGTGTGGTCTGACGGACCGCTGGCAAGTACGAGCCGACCCTAACGTGCACACGTGCTCGCTTCATCATGATCCTGGCCTTGACCACAGCATCATCTGTGGCGGCCATTGCTCGGGAGAAGGCGGAGAGGGCTTCTTCGAATCTGCCCGCCTGCTCCAGCACGTCTCCAAGCGACTCCGCGACGCCCACGACGGAGCGATCCATGGCCCCTTCCAGGAATCGTGCCTGTGCCAGCGCCCCGCGGTAGTGAACGGCCGCTTCGACGTTGGCGTAGGCCGCCTTGGCGCGATCACCGGCGATCACACCGTACCGCCAGGCTTTCTCATGGTTCCCCGCCTCGGCGTAATGGAGAGCGAGAGGCCCGGCGACCGGGTCAGTGTCCTTGTCGGCAAGCTCTTCGATCACAACGCCGGCCCGAGCGTGCAGTTGGCGCCGTTTCCGGTAGGAGAGTTTGTTGTAGGCCACGTCTCTCGCCACCGCATGTCGGAAGCGGTACCGCCCCTCGTCGTCGATCTCGATGAATCTGGCCAGCGCCCGGCGAGTGGCGGCGTCGACTTCCAGGTCCTCCTCGGCGATCAACTGAGCGAGCACGACGGGTCTGAAGCTCTGGCCCAGAACGGACGAGTAGCGAAGGAGGCGGCGGGGAAGAGGGGGCAGAGCGTCGATCTCTGCACCCACTATTGCGTCAAGCGAGTCCGGCAGATCGTCAAGTCCCCCAGATTCGGTCACATCCTTGACAATCTCCTCCAAGAACATTGGGTTGCCACCAGCCCTCCGGACGATTGCATCGATCTGGTCTGGACGCAGCGGCGTGGAGGCAGTTGCGTCGATCACGGCCCGTTTGGACTCGACGTCCGTGAGTGCCCCGAGGTCGATTCTGACCCCGAGGTCGGAGTCGAATCCCTGCCCAACCGGCCTGCGTGTGGCCACCATCAGCCATGGTCGCTCCGAGGATGCGGTGGCGATCTTCGTGAAGATCCTGGCGGATCCGGCATCGAACCAATGCGCGTCCTCTGCGACTGCCACCATCCCGTCCGGAAACAACGCCGCGAGCAGCCTGAGCACCGCATCAGCAGTCCGTCCGGGCCGGAACTGGGGTTCGATCTGCTTCGTCTCTTCGGTTTCCGGCACTGCGATGTGAACGGCATCTCCGATGAGGGGAAGCGCCCAGGCGAGGTCCGGTGCCAGCTGCTCTACCCGAACGCTGAGCTTCCGACGCATCTCCGCCTGGTCGGCACGTTCGATACCGAGAGCTCGTCTGAGTGGATCGCGAAGCGGTCGATAGGGGTTGACCGCGGCGTTCGGCTCCCCGCGAACTATCAACGAGACTCTGTCGTCACCAACAGCCTCTCTGACAAGGCGGCTCTTGCCGATCCCCGCTTCCCCGGTGACGGTGATGACGCCGCCATCACCGCCGTCGAGCCGGGTCAGCGCAGTCCGAATCGTGGCAATTTCCTTGACACGGCCGGTGAAGGGAAGCCCCCGGCCCGGTCCGACTAGTCGAGTGCCAGTCTCCGGCCCGAGGGCGAAGGCACGGACGGGCGTCGTCTTGCCTTTGACGGTGAACGGCGGGACAGGGGTGGTCTCGAAGAGGGTTCGCGATCGCGAGAGCACCCCCGGGTCGGCATAGATCTGTCCCGGCGGGGCGGCCGCCATCAGCCTCGCCGCCAGGTTGACCGCGTCGCCTTCAATCGTGTAGGTGCGCCTGAAGCTGGTGCCCACGTCGCCACTGAACACATGGCCCCGGTTGACGCCGATCCGGACCGCGAGTGGCGTCTCGATATCGGCGATGTTGCGGAGCGTTCGCAACATTCTCCCCTCGTCGTCCTCCCTGGTGTGGGGTACCCCGGTCGTGAGGAGAATCTTGCCTCCGTCGACGTAGATGTCACTCGCCAGAAAGGTCACCTCTTCGGTCGCCGCTGCTTCCTGGATGCCGCTGATCAGCGCATCGAGAGCGCTGGCTGCTACACCTGCAGCGTCCTGTTCGACCAGGGAGTCGAACCCTGAGAAACTCACGAACCCGCTGATGGCGAACCGGTGCTCCGACTCGACCTTCGCCTGGCTGAGGTGCGAGCGAAGGCCGGCTTCCAAGCTCAGCTCCACCGCCTCTGGCGGAACGGGTCGCCTGGCCACGATGCCGTGTCCTTGGAGGCGTGGCGAACGCCACTTGAGCAGGTATCCCGGGGCCTTGGGTGAGTCGGCCGACCCCTTCGGCAAGGCCTCCCTGACGGCCGGGCCAACGAGGATCTCGCCGGCCGAGGCTGCGGACTCGAGACGCGCAGTGTCGCTGGCAACGGGGCCGGTCACGATCAACTCGCGATGGAGGCGTCCAACCCGAAACAGATCGATGGCGCCTGTATGAATACCGATCGACATCCTGAGCTTGCCCGGGGACCTGGCGAGAGCGGTGCGCATCTCGACCGCCGCAGAGCAGGCTTGGATGGGATGATCACTGCCCTCGAACATCAACAGCAACGCATCGCCCCCGAACTTGAGGAGGCTGCCGCCCCGTTCGTAGGCAAGGCCGAGCATGGCTCCGAAGGCAGAGTCGAGGATCTCGGTCAGTTGCTCCGCGCCGATCCGTCCCTTCTGGGCGAGCTTCTCCGAGAGGGCGGTGAACCCGGAGATATCGACGAAACAGAGGGTGCCGTCGACGCGCCGGTGGGTCGCGCCCGGTGCTTCGAGGTCCCATTCGGCGGCGATTCTGGGCACGTAGGGCGCCAGACGATCTGGAGGGCCCTCGGACCTGCCTTGCGCTGATGCCATCGTGACAACGTTACGTGGCCCGGATCACCTATGCCCGCGTCAGCAGGAGTGCGTTGACGCGCCGGTCAGTCCTGGTACTGCCTGGGCTTGGCAAAACGGACCGTGAGGT
>CBEVHI010000144.1:0-5548 GCA_965549635.1 uncultured bacterium
GCGCGAGAAAACAAGCCGTCACGAACGGCCCGAAGGATAGGGTCCTGGCGAGGCTGTCGGGCGCAATCGGTTTTGGGGTGGTCGGTTGGTGGCCCTGGAGGTTTCACCTCGGTTTCTGTTGAGGTGGGTGGGATGTGGACATGGGTTGGGGCCGTCCACCCGCGATCGGAGGTTTAGGGTCGTGTGCGGGGTTTACCAGTGGAACGAACCAAGGACATGTCCAGAATCGCGTTGACTCTCGGGCTTGCCTTTGCTGTTCTCAGCGTGCTGTTGCCTCTGTGGGATCTCAGCCAAGGTGATGGCTATACGCCCCAGTGGGGATACCTGACGGGCGGTGCGTTCGTCGTTGTGTGGGGGATGTGTCTGAGGGGTTCACCTCGACCGCGGCTCGGCCGTTGGATCGTGGCAGCCGGCCTCGGCTGGGTCATGGCGGTGCTGGTGTTCTCAGCGATCGACGCAGCCCGACGCGGCGAGTTCAGCTTCTACATGTCGCTTCCTTCGCTCACCGGTGGGGTGGGTGTCGCGCTCATCGGTGGCTGCATGGCCCGCAGAGACGACCGACAGGGAAGGTCTCCCCGACTGCCCTGAGACCGTGAACGTCTGTGGCTCTCGGACACTACCGGCACCGATGGCTCGCAGTCCACGACTCTCCTTCTGTCGACCGAAGCTGCGCTGCCCGATTGTCCGCGACCGGGCGAGGGGAACCTGCGGTAGCCTGACCACGTCTCATGGGTATGAAGGCCAGGGTCCTTGCGCTCGTCGTGATGGTGGCTGCGATGGGTGCGGCGTGCTCGTCAGGCGATGTCGCAGGTGATGTTGCATGTTCTGTGACCGGACACCCCCGGTTCTCGAGCGTGTTCTTGGAAGGCCCCCAGCTCACCAAGGGGGAGTTCGAGGCTACCGACGTCGGCCGGGTCCTCCAGTCGTTCTTCCAGAGTGAGGAGTGGGCGGTAGAGGGAGCGTTCTACCGGAATGCCCGGGGTTTCTCGATTGTGTCGAAGTCTCTCGTGCTGGTCTACGACGACACGGTCCCGTCATGGTTTGTGACCGTGGAGAACGGGAGGGTGTCGATCGGGGGTGGTAGCTGCCAGCCGACGCGGGTATCTGGCCGTTCGGTGGCGTCACAGTGGCATCCGACCGGCGATCTGGACCGCGACTCGGCGGTGATACCGATCGTCGTCGACGGTGGCGGATGTGTGCGAAACGGCAAAACCGAGGTGACGACCAGGATCGTGAACATCGATGTCACCGAGAACGCCGAGCGTGTCGATGTCGTCGTGTGGACGAAGGAGAAGCTGCCCTTGTTGGGCTGCGCGAGTGTGGGGGTCTCCCTTGACAGTGAGGTCACCCTATCGTCGCCGCTCGACGGTCGGCCGCTCTACAACGCGGGGCTTGTGCCGGCCGTGCGAGTCGACCGATAGCGGGCCGAGACGCCGAGCCACACTCGAGCATTCGGCACACAGAACTCCACGCCGATCTGCTGTTCCTTTCACGTATGACGATCCTTGCTCAACAGGATTCCCAACGGTTCCCAGCAAAGACACGGAACGTCACTATGCCCCGAGGAGGTGACCCAGCATCTGGGTGTGACTTCACGAGCGATTGCGCCCGATTGCTGGAACGGAACAATGATCTCCATCGGCCCTTCGAGCGGCCGTTGACAACCCAGATCGGCAGCGAGTACGAGCAGAACGGCCGAGCCGGTGGCCAAGAACCCTCCGAAGGGGACTTCACCATCAGCAATGAGAACCCTCAGACCGGAAGTGTCCCCCGTGACCCGCAAGGGACCGTCTACTGGCGGGACGGAGGCGGCGACCTGATACCCCAGCCCATCGCGATGCTCGACTGGCCCGTCATCGGAGGCACCGCCTATCAAGATTGCCCGGGCCACGACTGTGCCGCCTGGCTGCATGTCAACGGTGGAGTCGTGACAGAACTCGTCGAGCAGTACCTGCCCTGACATGACTCGGCCACAAGCGACCCCACGAGACTTGGCTATGAGATGCCAACGAGCCCTTCGGTGCCGGTGACTCGCCAGCCGGCGGGTGTCTCGACGAGACGGTAGGTGAGCCATATGCCGCACAGGCTGCCACAGGTAAGACCGATCGGTACGAGCGCACCTTCGGTGTCGAAGGTGGGTTCGTTGAGTCTGATGACCGCCACATGACCGATCGTAGGGACCGGCTTGTCTCCCCAGTAGTCATCCGTATCGTCAATCCATGTGACCGGACCGAACGGCTCTACGGCCGCTTCGATCTCAGCACGCTCCTGTGTCGTCAACGGCCTGCCTGTCGCGTTGGGGTCGGGAGTGTCGACGCCTGCGCGCGGATCGGTGCTCGTTTGGATCACATATGCAGCGAATGGGCGACTCCCAACATCGGTGTAGTCGCCGGTGATGAGCTGACGTACCGCTACAGCCATCACTCTTGGGGTGCCCTCATCACTCATGGAGTCCGAGGTGCCGCCGCACGCCGCAGCGACCAGTAGGACGGCGACAGTGAGGACGACTCCACGACCGACTGGTGTGAGACCCGATACAGACGAACGATATCGGCTCATGATCTTTTCCCGTTCATCTGCGGGGCACGGAGAGTGTCGCGACGTCCACATCGACGTGTCACCACCACCAGGTGTCGTGTGCTTCCGGTTCGGGTGCGGCTTTGCGTGCCCCTTTCGCACGTCGGAGACGGCTTCCGAGCAGGACCACTATGAGGACACCGAGCAGCATCAACGCTGCCACGGCCACCGTCGATTTCGACTCCACGGGATGCGCCACATCGCCAAAGACGCGGATCGTGACCTGTCGGGGATAGCGCACCACGTCGGCCTCGTCGGGACCGGCGATGACCGTCCAGATCCCTGCACGAGGAAACGACAGAGTCGTCTCGTACGCACCGATGCCCGTCTTGTCCATCAGCGGTCGGTACGGCAACGAGACTCCGGACTCGTCTCGGACTTCCAACAACTCGTCTGGCTGGTCAGCATCGACCGGCTGGTTGGCACTATCGAAGACTTTCACCTCCACATGCACCGGGGATTCGGGCCGGGGAGCACCCTCGGGCACGCTGATGACGAGCACGTGTGGCGACCCGGAAGCGGACACCGGGCCTGTCCCCAAGATGGTGATCAGAACACCAGGGAGAGAAGCCCCGCGACCAGAAACGCCAGGGGTATCGCGTTCCCACCTTGGCCAGCGTCCGACCGTGACAGGAAAGCCCAACCGAGTGCGAGCAGCAGCCACACCACACCCATCCCCACCAGTCGCTCGCCGAACTCATTTCGGCTGCGGGGAGGCCCGATTCGTACGAACTCCTGCAGGTTCATCTTGCACCAACTGTGCCGCAGTGAGACACGGAGTCACCGGAGCGGCTCCTGTCATACGTCATACCATACCTCCGGGTGTTCGGAGTGATTGCTCTCATGCTGGCGTTCTCGATGGCGGCGGGTGCGCGTCAGGAAACTCCGGTGGTCACGGTGACATCCACGGCGTCAGGTGACGTGTCCACCCACTCCGTTCCGTCCCACAAGAACAGGTACGTTTGCACCTTGACATCCATAAAACCTCGTACGAGCGTCACATCGACTCCCAACACGTCGTCCCGTTCGGTGCTGTGAACCGTGCTGACTTCAATCAGAATCGTGCCGTCGCTGAATCGACCATCCGGACCGTACAAGTCATCGATCTTGGACAGGTCGATGTACTCGACTTCGCCGGCGAATCCGCTGATGGCGTCCCGCACCTCAGCCGGCAAGGCGTCCGAAGCCAGGATAGGTCTACCGGCGCAACCGACGCCTCCACACTGTCTCACGAACGCTCTGGCCTGCAACTCCGCCGAGAGGGCGCCTGTCATCGCAGGAACCGTCGACGCCGCACCGGGTGCGGTGGTGAGTGGGATGGTTGTGGGCGTTCCGATCCAGGTCTGAAATGGGCTGATCGGGACCGAAACGCCCCGGGCCTACTCCTTGGCGAGACTCGGGACGCCGGCCACCTCGAGCTCGACGATGCCGGCGCTGTCGATGGAAGAGATCAGCAGCGGCGTGAGTTTTGGCGTTCCATCGATCCGTCGCAGTTCGCGGCCGAGCACAATCGTGGTGCCGTCGTAATCGAGGCGACCGGGCCAAGCCGGGGCGTTTTCAGCAGAGTTCCCCATGTCCAGCCGCAATCGATCGACCTCTGCTCCCGCCGCGAGGTCCCAGGCCACCAGATCGACGAGTAACGATCCATCCTCAGCCCGTAGCACGTTCTCTATCTGGGCGTACAACATCGTCGTTCCGTCCGGCGACAAGACGGCCGCAATCACCGGCGAATCGAAAGCGGTTCCGGCTCCGGCTGTGAACGGAGCCACGTAATCGATCGGCTGCCCTGATCCGTCGAAGAGCTCGAGGTATGTCGTCCCTTCTTCGGAGATCGTGACCACCATGACGTCGTTGGCCAACGACACGCGGGTGATGTTGCTCTCGAACTCAGCCCTGCGGTAGATCGAGTACGACGCACCAGAGCCGAGGTCGTAGACCCACACCTCCTGGTAGGGCTCCTCGAACGTGCCGCCGGTCACGGTGAACAACACATGCGGCTTCCCGTCGATCCGAGCGAAGTCCTCCAGCCGGATCGTCACTGGTCCTTGGTCGGCTGCGATGTCCTCAGCTCGCACCAAGACCTGGGACGCGCCAGTTGGTTCGATCCAGTTCAAGCGCTGGTCGATCTGGATGACGATACCTTCGGCTCCGTCGGAGACGACACGATCCGCCAGATATGCGATGTAGCCGTCTCCTTGCTGCAGCGCCACCACCTCACGGTCGGCAATCAGAACGGTGCCCGGCGCAGCTAACGGCAACAGGGTCGTCGGCACTTCCGTTGTGGGGGCTGCGGTCGTGGGCGTCGTGTTGTTCGGAGTGATGAACGGAGCGGGTGTGACCGAACGGGTCACCTGCCAGACGGCCCCGACCGCCACTACGACAACCGCGGCGACCGTCAGGTTCGTCAACAGTCGACGTGTCCTGCCCCGCCGTACGACCGCGGCCACGTCACCGTCAGGTACCGAGATCGACTCTCCGGCTGAATCCAGTCCGGTGCGGAGACGACGTTCCAGATCACTCATCGTTCCACCCCCAGATTGTGACCAAGACGGTCGAGAGCCCGCGACAGGCGACTCTTGACCGTCCCGGCGGCGATTCCCAACGCCTGTGCCGTCTCTGCGTTCGACAATCCCAGGTAGTAGCGCAACACCACCACCGTGCGCTGATCCAGTGGCAACGCCGCCAAGGCGTCACGCACTCCCACATCTGGACCTGCCGTCGGGGTCGCCTCGACGTTTTCCAGCCCAGGCCGTTCACGGCGGCGGCGTCGCAGACGGCTACGACCCCAGTTCACCCCCACCGTGTACACCCACCCCATCGGATTGCGATAGGTACGTACCGTCCGCCACCGCCGATACGCCCGCACCATCGCCTCGTCCGCCGCCTCGACCCCCAAATCGAGATCTCCCAGCGACAACACCAGCGCCCTCACCAGCCGCGTCCGATACGCCCGGTAGAAATCCTCAAACCG
>CBEVHI010000145.1:0-5500 GCA_965549635.1 uncultured bacterium
CGGGCGAAGCCGTAGCCGTTCCTTCTCGCCGTGGGGACCGCGCTGGTCTCCGGTGTGGTGGTGAGCAGCTCGATCAGGTGATCCCAGCCGCGGACGATGAGCAGCAGCCATGCGGACGCGATGGCCAGACTGATGAGTGCCGGACCCCAGTTGCCTGACCCGGCCTCGGTCACCGCTCGCTGTGCTGCAACCGGAGGAAGTGCCCACGCAACCGTGGAGAGCGGGTACGCCAGGACCGCTCCGGCCATGCCGAGGGTGTCGACGGTTCGCGAAAGCACCTGCTGCAGGCCGAATCCTGCCACACCCAGGGAACCCACCAGCAGCATGGCGAGATCCCGGCCACGTCGGCCGCGAAGCACCCTGGTCACGAGACTCGAGAAGGCCCTTCCGCTGACGATCATCAGCAACAGCAGGACGGCTGATCCGAGCCATGCGATCACGGCTGCCGGTCCGTGCGCGAAGAGCCGGAGGTTGTCGGCGAGAAGGACGACGGGGATCACCAGCGTGGGAGTGATGAGCGCTGCGGCCGTCAGACCGGCCATCAGCCGTCCCCTCGTGATCGGGGACAGGGAGAAGCGGCCGGGATCGAGGGTCTCATCGAGCGGGAACAGCAGCACGGGGAGTGTCGCCCATCCCAGCCAGGCGACCAGTGCCGCCCAATAGGTGAACTCCTTACGGGCCTCGCCGGGGAGTATCAACGCCGCGCCCAGGAACCGTTCCGACAGCCAGAGCGCCACCCAGATGACGAGCAGGACGACGAGCGGGAATCCGACGGCCCGCTGGCGGTCTCTCTTCAGTCCGTTGACCAGCAGACGCCATTTCAGCCAGACGAGGCGTTTAACCATCCCAATCCTTCACCGACGTCCTCCGCACCCACCGCAGAGAGGAACGCATCCTCCATCGATCCGTGCTGTGCCTTCAGATCGGTCGGCGACGCCTCCGCGACCAGCTTGCCGCGCAGCATGATCCCGACCCTGGTGCACAGGCGTTCCACCAGGTCCATGACGTGTGACGAGAACACCACCGTCGATCCCTGTGCGGTGTAGCTCTGGAGGAGCCGTCGTATCAGCCGGGCACTCACAGGGTCGACGCCTTCAAACGGCTCGTCCAGAAAGAGCACCGGGGGCGCGTGAATCACCGCCGCGGCGAGAGCGAGCTTCTTGCGCATCCCCCTCGAGTAGTCGGCGATGAGCGCAGAAGCCGCCTCTTCCAGGTCCAGAAGGTGCAGCAGCTCCTTCCGACGATCGATCGCGTCTCTCTTGGGGATGTGATGGATCGCCGCCGTGAAGTCGAGCAGTTCGGACCCGGTGAGACGGTCGTACAGGTTGAACTCCTCGGGGAGGACGCCGACCCTTCGCTTGACTTCGATGGGTTGCTTCCAGGTCTCGTACTCATCGATACCTGCGGTCCCGGAAGTCGGTCGCAGGAGCCCGACGATCATCTTGATGGTGGTGGTCTTGCCGGCGCCGTTGGGCCCGAGGAGCCCGTAGAACTCGCCGTGGTCGATAGACAGGCTCACGTCGTCGACGGCCAGGTTCTTGCCGAAGCGACGCGTCAGGCCGTGCGCCCATACCGCGGGCGCGCGATTGGCATGCGTGGTATCCAAGGTCTCCTCGTGTGCGTTCTTCACCCTATCGGCCGCCAAGGGTACGAACTTGGGGGGATTGTGTGTGGCGGGAACCGTGTCACCCGCCGCCGCTACTATCGCTGTCAGTGGACTACCAGGCGCTGTATCGCAAGTACCGGCCGCAACGCTTCGGCGAAATCGTCGGCCAGGACCATGTCACCGGCACGCTCTCCCGGGAGATCGCCGACGGTCGTGTCGCTCATGCCTATCTGTTCGCCGGGCCCCGGGGCACAGGGAAGACGACGACGGCCAGGGTGCTGGCCAAGTCGTTGAACTGCCCCGACCGCAGCGATGACGGCGAACCTTGTGGAGTGTGCACGTCCTGTGTCGCCATTGCCGAGGGTTCTTCGCTGGATGTGATCGAACTCGACGCCGCCTCCCACAACAGTGTGGAGGACATCAGGGAGATGCGGGTGAGCGTGTCGACGGTGGCGTCGGTCGGCGGCGCCAAACGTGTGTTCATCCTCGACGAGGCACACATGCTGTCCAAGGCGGCAGGCAACGCTCTGCTCAAGACGCTCGAGGAACCGCCCGAGCACGTCCACTTCGTGCTGGCCACCACCGAACCGTACAAGCTGCTCGACACCATCCGCAGCAGGGCGCAACGCTTCGACTTCCGTCAAGTGCCGATCGAGGTGCTCGTCGATCACCTCCGCAGGATCAGCACCGCTGAAGGCTACGAGTCGGCGGAGGTCGCCCTGACCACGGTGGCGCGTCGTGCGCAAGGGTCGGTCAGGGACGCGCTCAGCCTGCTGGAGCAGGTAGCGGCTCTCGGAGACGGGGTGGTGGAGGTGCACGGTGTCAACCGGGCGCTCGGCCTGGCCGACCAGGAGGCGTTCGCCCGGCTCTCGAAGGCGATCACCGATCAGGACGCCAAGGCAGCCCTCGAATTGGTGGGGGAACTCTCGGCGCAAGGGGTCGACCTGCGGCGGTTCGTGTCCGAGGCGGTAGCCTACTTCCGGGGCGTGTTCCTTGCCCACTACGCACCCAACCTCGCCGAGGTCGCCGACGAGCCCGAGGCGACGCTCGACGAGTGGCGCAAGGTGGCCCGGGTGTTGCCGCCTGGAGAGGTCCTGCGAGCCGTCGACCATCTGGCCGACGCGCTGCTTCGGCTCAGAGAAGGCCGGGAGGAACGCCTCATGGTCGAGCTGGCACTGCTGAAACTGACCCGGCCTGAAACCAGCTCCGATGTCGCCTCGTTTGGGGTGAGGATCGACCGGGTAGAACAGCAGCTCCGCCGTCTTCAACCTGCCCGGCGCGCCGAGACGGGCCGGACGGAGCCCGAGACCAAGGCGGCTCAACCGAAGACAACCAAACCGAAGGAATCGAAGAAGGCGGCGTCCCTCCGACCCGAAGAGCCGGCCGAGGTCTCGGTACCGGAGGCGGCGCCTGCCGTCGAAACCCCTGCCGAGACCGTGCCTGTCGTCGAGACCCCCGCCGAAGCGATGCCTCCGGTTGAGGGGTTGACCATCGAACAGTTCGAAGCCGTCTGGCCTGCGCTGGTCGGCGGAGTTCGAGACGAGCTGGGACCCCGGCGTCTGGCGATGTTCCGGGAGTCGAGTCCGGGAACGGTTGAGGGCTCCACGATCGTTCTGGTCCTTCCCGAGCACCTGGGGTTCCATCTCGCTCAGATCCAGGCCGACCCCGCGATCGCCCAGATCGTCGCCGCGAAGGCAGCGGAGCTGCTCGGAGGAGCGGTCGATGTCGAGTTCCGCTCGAGTTCCGCGCCTTCGACCGATGCGATCGACGAACGCGCACCCGACAAGAACCAGCTCGTCGAGGCCGACGGGAGCCTCGACCCCGGAGCGCTGGTCGAGGGGCTTCTGGGCGGTCAAGTTATCGATCCCGGGGACTGATACCCTGATGTCCATGGGAATGCGACCACAAGACATGCGCAAGCTGATGCAGCAAGCGCAACAGATGCAAGAACAGATGGCGTCGGTGCAGCAGGAACTCGCCGAGACGCACTTCGAGGGATCGGCCGGGGGTGGTGTCGTCAAAGCGACGGTGACCGGCGGTGGTTCGATTGTGACGGTTGACATCGACCCTGAGGTCATCGACCCCGAAGACGCGGAGATGCTCGGCGATCTCGTTGTTGCCGCCATCAATCAGGCACTCGAGGCCGCCTCAGGGGCGGCCCAGCAGCAGATGGGCAGTGTGACCGGCGGTCTCGGCGGTCTCGGAGACCTCCTCGGCTGATGTTCGCCGGCCCTGTTCAGCGAGTCGTCGACGAGCTTGCCCGACTGCCAGGGATCGGGAGAAAGTCGGCCCAGCGCCTGGCCTTCCACCTGATGAGCGTCGAAGACGCCGACGCCAGGAGGCTCGCCCAGGCGATCATCGACATGCGGACACAGGTCAGGACGTGCCGGCGCTGCTTCAACGTCGCCGCCGACGAGGAGTGCGTCATCTGCAAGGACAGCCGGCGAGATGGGACCCTGGTGTGTGTCGTCGAGCGACCCCAGGACATCGTGGTCATCGAACGCACCCAGGAGTTCCGCGGGCGATACCACGTGCTGGGAGGGGCGCTGTCCCCGATCGCCGGGATCGGCCCCGGACAGCTCCACATCGCCGAGCTGTCAAAACGGATCGCCGACGAAGGCATCACCGAGGCGATCGTTGCCACCAACCCGACCGTCGAGGGTGACACCACCGCCATGTACCTGGCGCGCGAACTCAAACCGCTCGGCGTCCGCGTGACCCGCCTTGCGAGCGGTCTGCCCGTCGGCGGGGATCTCGACTACGCGGACGAACTCACCCTCGGACGAGCCCTCATGGGCCGTCAAGAGATGTGACGCTCAAAGAGAATCCGCCACAAAGCCAGCAAAACAGGGTAGGTTTCGGGTGTCGTCGGACGCGGCGAACCGGGAAAGAGCGCTGGAAACCTCCGGCGCGTGAGCGAGGGAGCACTCGTGAACAAGAAGGAAATGGCCGACAAGCTGGCCGGCAAGACAGACCTGACCAAGGCCAAGGCCGCGGAAGTGATCGAGGCGATCTTCTCCACGAAGCCGGGCGAGGGCATCATTGCCGTCGAGTTGGACGCCGGCCGCAAGGTCGAGATCGCCGGGTTCGGCAAGTTCGGCACGCGTAGCCGTGCGGCGCGCAAGGGCCGCAACCCCGCCACCGGGGCCGAGATCATGATTGCTGCGACGAAGTACGCCTACTTCAAGCCTTCCACCGGCCTTCGTCGTCGCGTCGCCGAGTAGCCGACGGCGGTCTTGAACGGTGCATATCGTTTGGGACTGGAACGGCACGCTGCTTGATGACCTGACTCAGGTCGTCTCCGCAGTCAACACAACACTGGAAGCGATCGGCGAAGCGCCGATCACAGCCCGAGAGTACGGGGCGCACTATCAGCGCCCCGTACGTCGTTTCTACGAGTCGCTCCTGGCCAGGGCGGTCCCCGACGACGAATGGCGGCAGATCGACGAGGTGTTCCACGTTGCCTACCGCGCACTGTTGGGAGAGATACGACTCGCACCGGATGCCACAGCAGCCCTGGAGGCCATTGCCGGAACCGGACACACCCAATCGCTGCTGTCGATGCTGTGGCACGATGACCTCACCGACATGGTCCAGCGGTTCGGAGTCGGTCACTACATGAGCCGGGTCGAAGGCCTGCGAGGGGAACGGGGTGCCCGCAAGCAGACGTTCCTCGAACGGCATCTCGCGGCCCTCGACGGGCGGCCGGTCCCGAGCGAAGTGCTGATGATCGGGGACGCACTGGACGACGTGGAAGCGGCGGCGGCCGTTGGAACCGGCTGCGTCCTCTACGACCAGGGGACCTTCCCCGCCGATCGGATTCGGGCAACCGGCGCGGCGACCGCGTCGACACTGCTCGGAGCGCTCAAAGTCGGTGGGGCGATACCGGCGGAC
>CBEVHI010000146.1:0-5431 GCA_965549635.1 uncultured bacterium
CTCCCCGTCGATGTCATCCAACTCGACGACGGGTACCAGACTGCACACGGTGACTGGCTCACACTGAGCGACCGTTTCGACTCGCTTCCCGATCTGGTGGAGCGGATCGCCGCCACCGGGCGAAGAGCTGGAATCTGGGTCGCGCCGTTTCTCGTCTTCCCGGACTCGGACCTTGCGCGCAGACATCCTCAATGGCTGGTGGGAGGAGAGGACAACCCGATCGATGCCGGCCACAACTGGAACCGAGATCTCTTCGCACTCGACACGACCCACCCCGGCGCAGCGAAGTGGATCGAGGAAGTGTTCACGACCCTTCGAAGCTATGGCTTCGATTTCTTCAAGGTCGACTTCCTCTACGCCGGTGCGCTCGACGGAGTCCGTCACGCGGACGCAAGCCCGCTGGCAGCGTACCGCTCGGGGATCGAGCAGATCCGGGCCGCCATCGGTGACGCTTACCTCCTCGGATGTGGCGCACCGATCCTTCCGTCGGTCGGACTGTTCGACGCGATGCGCATCAGTCCGGACACCGAACCTCAGTACCTCCCCAAAGATGGCGACTTCAGCCAGCCGTCCATCGCTTCAGCCATGGTCACCGGGGCAGGCCGGGCGTTCCAGCATGGCCGCTTCTGGGTCAACGATCCCGACTGTTTGATCGTGCGGCCCGAGATCGAGCAGCGGGAACGCTGGGCACAACATGTCGAGCAGTTCGGCGGGCTTCGAGGCTCCAGCGACAGCATCGCATCCCTCGACGACTGGGGACTCGAAACGACCCGCCGGCTGCTCGCCCAACGTCCCCCAGACCGGATCATCCCTTCCGAGGAGACAACGTGAAGGTCCTATTGACGGGCGGTACCGGCTACATCGGTAGCCACAGCGCCGTCGCACTGATCGCCTCAGGTCACGAGGTCACACTCGTGGACGACTTCTCCAACAGCAAACCTGCCGTCATCGAGCGGCTCGAGCTGATCACGGAGCGGCCCATCGACTTCTTTGAACTGGACGTCACCGACGAAGCCGGTCTCGACGACCTGTTTGCCAGACGGTCCTTCGACGCTGTCATCCATCTGGCCGCACCAAAGGCCGTCGAAGAATCGGTGCACCGTCCGCTGCACTACTACCGCGTCGGGGTGGGCGGCACCGTGACGCTGTGTCGCATCATGGACCGACACGACATCCGAAACCTCGTATACAGCTCATCGGCGACCGTCTACGGGATGCCCGACCGTCTCCCGGTCACCGAGGAGTCGCCTCTCTCGGTCATCAACCCGTATGGACGCACCAAGCTGATCTGTGAGGAGGTCCTCGAAGATCTCCATCGCTCGGACGAGCGCTGGAACGTGATCTCACTCCGCTACTTCAACCCGGTCGGTGCCCACCCGTCAGGTTTGATCGGCGAGGACCCCCAAGGCACACCGCGCAACCTCATGCCGCTCGTCGCTCAAGTCGCCGTCGGAAGTCGCGACATGCTCGAGGTATTCGGAGACGATTACCCGACCCGTGACGGGACACCGGTGCGCGACTACCTCCATGTGTCCGACCTCGCCGAAGGTCACGTCGCGGCGGTCGAGTATCTGGAGACCAGACCGGGATACGACGTGTTCAACCTTGGCACAGGCTCCGGCGTCACCGTGCTGGAGCTCCTCGAGACGTTTGAGGAGGCCTCCGGACGCCACATCCCCCGGCGTGTGGTCGGTCGCAGAGCCGGCGACGCCGCCGAGCTATGGTCCGACTGCTCCAAAGCCGACCGGCACCTGGCCTGGCACACGACCCGGACACTGCACGACATGTGCTCCGACACGTGGAGATGGCAGACGATGAATCCGCATGGGTTCGAGGAAGCCTGACCGCTCCGGAGCACGATCGGCCCGCAGGAACGTGACAGGGCCGAACGGCACCGGTTGAGCAGCCGGGCCTGATTCCGCGAAGGGCCGGCGTGGCCGCCTGCCCTACAGCGCCGTCAGCGCCCGGGTGATGCGCTGTTCGCTCACCTTGCCCCGCGTGCCGAGCGCCTGAGCGAACAAGCTCACCCGCAGCTCTTGGAGCATCCAGGCAATGTCGGCAAGTTCGGGGGTCGGACCCAACACCTCGACCATGCGGTCATGCTCACTCTCCAACGCACTGACGCGAGCCATCAGTTCGGCATCGCCGGCCGGGTCCTCGGCGAGTCGATCCAGACGCCTCACCATGGCCCGCAGATAGCGTTCCACGTCCCCGAGCCGATCCGCACCGACACCGGTGAGAAACCACGGATAGACCAGCTGGTCGAGCTGTCCCCGCATGTCCTCACCGGCCGCGCCTTCGACGCCCCGGAGCGTGGCTCGCAGTTCCCTGGCGAGTGCCAGGATGCGCAGCGACGCTGCTCCCACCGTCTCGATCTGCTCAGGCAGGGTCCTCCTGGCGACATCGAGCAGCCCATCGAATCCGGTTCCGTCCCAGACCGGTCCTCCCCCATCGACGAGTATCTGTCCGGCGATGCAGGTGGCACAGTCGGCGACCCACTCGGCCGGTGCCCCATGCGGTCCCGTCCGAACCGCCCGTTTCTGCTCGTCGGTCAGCAGTAGCCGCAGGTGCCGGGAGATCGACGGCAAGTTGAGCGCCAGCAACCTCCGGGTCCCAGCCCACATGGCGTCGGCTTGTTCATCTGCGGTAGCCAGCAGCCGCACCGCCACCGAGCCGCCCTCGTCCACCAGCGCCGGATAGGCGGGTACCGGAGGGTCACCCACCTCGACGACCCGTGGCAGCTCACCGATGCTCCAGGACGTGAGTCCGCTCTGTTCGAGATCGTGGGTCGAAGACGCAGGCACCGCGCGGAAACGATCGTGAAGCTCGGACTTCAAGGCGGCGAGATCATCGCCCTCCACCACTGCATCACCATGCGGGTCGATGACACGGAACGTGGGACGCAGGTGGGCGGGAAGCGCACCGAGATCAAAAGCGTCGGGCGGGATCGGTTCGCCGGTCATGCGCGTGAGTTCCCGGCGCAGGACCATCACCAGGCGCCCTTCGGTGGGATCGAGATGGTCGAGGAGCGCCGCGGCGGTGTCGGGAATCGGCACGAACCGCTTGCGAAGCGCCTTGGGAAGCGTACGGATGAGTTCCGTGATCAGCTCCACCCGGTATCCGGGCACGTGCCACTCGAGGACGGCCGGATTGACCCGATCGAGCCCGTCGAGAGGCACGTCGATAGTGACCCCGTCGATGTCAGCCCCAGGTTCGAAGGCATAGGTGAGGGGCATGGTGACGTCGCCGTGCTGCCACTCGTCGGGGAACGCCTCACGGTCGGGGCCGGCGACCGACTGATCGATCAGATCGTCGAGCGTCAAGTCGAGCATGTGCGGGTCCTGCCGGCGAGCCTCCTTCCACCAGCGGTCGAAGTGGCGCACAGAGACGATGTCGGCAGGGAGGCGGGCATCGAAAAACGCGAAGAGGGCGTCTTCGTCGACGAGCAGATCGGTGCGGCGCTCGCGAGCCTGCAGGTTCTCCACGTGCTCGATCATCTCGACGTTGTGTGCAGCAAACGCGTGAGAGGTCTCCCACTCGCCGCCGATCAGCGCCGAAACGATGAACAGCTCTCTCGCTGCGGCGGGGTCGATGCGGCCGTACTGAACGACCCGGTCGGTGACCAGCGGCAGCCCATAGATCGTGACCGTCTCGGTGGCGACCGCGGAACCACGATCGGCGTCCCACCACGGGTCCGAGTGTGCTGTGCGAGCGAGGTGGGCGCCGACCTGCTCCACCCAGGTCGGATCGATGGGAGCGACCCCTCTCGCCCACAGGCGGCCCGTCTCGACGAGTTCGGCAGCCATGACCCACTTGGGCGCGGCCTTGAACAAGCTCGATCCGGGGGAGATGTGGAACCGGGAGCCGCGGGCGCCGCGATACTCGTAGCCGTCGGGGTCTTTGGTCCCGATGTGCGACAGCAGGCCGGCGAGGACCGCACGATGGATCGCTTCGGGTTCCGCAGGCGTCCGGTTGACGGTCATCTGGAGTTCTTCGGCAACATCGCCGAGCTGGGCGTGAATGTGCTGCCACTCCCGAATGCGGCGCTCGTTGAGGAACTCGTCGCGACACATGCGCCGGAACTGGTTCGACGTGCGCGCCCGACGCTCTGTCCTGATGTACTCCCACAGACTCAGCCAGGAGAGCAGATCGGACTCGGGGTGGCGAAAGCGGGCATGCAACTGATCGGCGTGTGATCTGTGGTCAGCCGGTCGTTCCCTTGGATCCCGCACCGAGAGGGCCGCGGCGATGACCATCGTCTCGCTCAGACAGCCGTTGCGGTCCCCCTCGATGACCATGCGGGCAAGGCGAACGTCCAGCGGGAACCGGGACAGGCGACGACCGATTTTGGTGACCCATCTCCGGCTGCCCCGATGGTCGGGATCGACCGCTCCGAGCTCTTCGAGGAGGGCGATTCCGTCGCGGATGCTGCGTGAATCGGGAGGGTCGATGAAAGGAAACTCGGCGATCTCGCCGAGATCGAGCGCGGCCATCTGCAAGATGACCGAAGCGAGGTTCGTACGCAGGATCTCCGGCTCCGTGAACGCCGGCCTGGTCTCGTAGTCGTCGTAGAGGCGGATGCAGATGCCGGGTCCGAGCCGGCCGCACCGTCCTGCCCTCTGGTCTGCAGAAGCTTGGGAGATCGGTTCGATCGGAAGCTGCTGCACCTTCGTCTTCCGGCTGTACCGGGAGATGCGGGCGGTGCCGACGTCGACGACGGACCGGACCCCGGGCACGGTCAAGGACGTCTCGGCGACGTTGGTGGCGACCACCACTCTGCGTCCACGGTGCGGCTCGAAGATGCGGTGTTGTTCAGCCGCGGAAAGGCGGCCATAGAGAGGCAGGACCTGCGTGTGGGGCAGTTTCAGCTCCGCCAGCGCGTCGGTGGCGTCGCGAATCTCTCGCTCACCGGAGCAGAACACGAGGATGTCGCCGGTCCCCTCGCCGGCGAGCTCGACCACGGCGTCGGCAATCGCTTCGGACTGATCGTTGTCGAGCAGCGGCCGGTTGCGGACCTCCACCGGGTACAGGCGGCCCGACACTTCAACGATCGGTGCGTCGCCGAAGTGCTCGGAGAAACGGGCCGTGTCGATCGTGGCCGATGTGACGATCAGCTTGAGGTCGGGACGGCGCGGCAGCAGGTTGGTGAAGTAGCCGAGGAGGAAGTCGATGTTGAGGCTGCGTTCGTGGGCCTCGTCGACAATGATCGTGTCGTACCGGTCGAGACGTCGATCCCGGTAGATCTCCGACAGCAGGATCCCGTCGGTCATCACCTTGACCAGGGTGCGATCTCCCACCGTGTCGGTGAAGCGCACCGTGTAGCCGACCAGACCTCCCAGCGTGGTGCCGGTCTCTTCGGCAATCCGCTCGGCGATGGATCTCGCGGCGATACGACGCGGCTGCGTGTGACCGATCAGCCCCTCGACACCCC
>CBEVHI010000147.1:0-5378 GCA_965549635.1 uncultured bacterium
GGCTGCTGGCTGCTGGCTGCTGGCTGTTGGCTGCTGGCTGCTCCACAACCGGTGCGACCGCCTCGGGGAGGCGGTCGCTATCGTCGGGCTAACTCGGGAGGTTGGCTAACAACCCACGTATCGGCGTTTGGGAGCAGAACTTGAGCGATTTGTTTCGGCACCTGCGAGAACATTCTCTCCGTACAGACGGGCCGTTCCGGCTCCGGTCTGGGGTCGAGAGCGAGTGGTACCTCGACGCGCGCCAGACGACCTTCGACGGAGCCGGTGCGCGCATTGTGGCAGATGCCATCCTGGACGTCCTCCTACCCGATGTGCAGGCGGTTGGAGGCATGACCATGGGTGCCGATCCCGTCGCGGTCTCCACCGCCGTAGTCGCCGCCGAGCGAGGCCGGGCGTTGCGGGCGTTCTCCATCCGCAAGGAGGGCAAGGACCACGGAGTGCGCGGACGCCTCGTTGGTGCTGTGAAGCCCGGCGATAGCGTGGCGGTTGTCGAGGACACCACGACGACAGGAGGCGCCCTGGCCGAGGCCGTCGATGTCGCCGCCGGTCATGGGCTCGTTGTCCTGCAGGCGGTCGCTCTCGTCGATCGGAGCGGGGGTGCTGCCGGCAAGCTGATCGCCGAGCGCCAGGTACCGTATGTGGCACTGGTACTGCCCGAGGACCTCGGAATCATCGAATGAAACGACTGGAAGTCGAACGCTCCGCACTGAAAGTGTGGCTGGTCGCCCTGTTGGGAGTGCCCTTCGTCCTCCTCGGCCTCGACCTGTTGACCGAGCAGCGATTCATCAACGGCTTCGGTACGCTCATCTACGGTGCAGAGCAGATCCCGGCTTTCGAGCCGCGTGACCGGATCTTCGCGATCGTGGCGGTTGCCGCCGGTGTTGTCCTCGTGGCCTGGGGCCTTCGCGACCTGGTCGTTCCCCGCAAACTGATCGTGGCCGATGATTCCGGCATGCGCCTGGCCCTCGGGGGGCCACTGCATCGCGCTGTGTCCGTGCCGTGGGACGACGTAGGCGACATCCGCGCCGAGATGACCGACGAGGACGGAGAGGTGCTCCCCGTTGTCGTCATGGAGTTCACAGACCCGGGCAGCCTCCCGACCGACCCTTGGGCGGCCCGATGGATAAATCCGACCACGTTGATGATCGAGACGAGCGGATGGTCGCTCACCGCCGATACCGTCGCCGCGCGGCTTTGGGAGATCCGGGAGGCGATTCCCGTTCGACCCGAGACGCAGCCGTGGGAGCAGTAGTGCGCATCGGATCACACGTCCCAGGTGCGCAACCGCTCGTCGAGGCCGAGCTCAGGAACGCCGACGTTGTGCAGATCTTCCTCTCGAACCCGCAGTCGTGGAAGAAGCCGCTCGAACGAGATGACGCCGGTGAACTGGCCGCTTCAGCGGTGCAGATCTACGTGCATGCACCCTATCTGATCAACGTGGTGTCCCCGAACAACAGAGTACGGATCCCGAGTAGGAAGACGCTCGCCGACACCGTTGCTGCCGCCGAGGCCATAGGGGCGGCGGGGGTCGTCGTCCACGGGGGTCATGTCACTGGTGACGGGGCCATTGCAGAGGGCTTCGAACGCTGGAGGAAGGCCATCGAACCGATCGAGTCGAAGGTTCCGATCCTCATCGAGAACACCGCGGGTGGAGGAAAGGCCATGGCCCGCAGGGTGGAGGACATTGCCCGACTGTGGGAAGAGATTGGTGACCTCGGCGTCGGGTTGTGTCTGGATACCTGCCATGCGTGGGCGGCCGGTGAGGACCTGGACGGCATCGTCGGTCGGGTGATGGCGGCGACCGGGAGGATCGACCTCATTCACCTGAACGACTCTCGAGATCCGTTCGACAGTCGAAGAGATCGCCATGCCAACCTTGGGGCCGGAGACATCCCTGCCCATCTCCTGGTCGAAACCGTTCGCGAAGCCGAAGCGCCCGTCGTCGTGGAGACGCCGGGAGGGGCCGAGGAGCAGGCGGCCGACATCGCCTGGATCAGGGAGCGCCTGTAGTCCTCTGTCGAGGGCTACTGCAGGAATGTGGCGATACGCTGCTTCTCGGTCTCGCCGGACTCGATGAACTCGCCAACGAGACGGCGGGCGTCCTCGTCGTGGTACTGCACCGGCGGGCTCTTCATGAAGTAGGCGGAGGGTCCGAGCAGTGGTCCGCCGATGCCCCGGTCTTTGGCCAGCTTGGCGGCCCGGATGGCGTCGATAACCACGCCCGCCGAGTTGGGAGAGTCCCACACCTCCATCTTCAGCTCGATGTTCAGGGGCACGTCTCCGAACGCGCTGCCTTCGAGGCGCAGGTAGGCCCACTTCCGGTCGCTCAACCACGGGACGTAGTCCGATGGACCGATGTGGACGTTGTCGTCGCCCAGTTCGTGGCTGAGCTGAGACGTCACGGCACGGGTCTTGGAGATCTTCTTCGACTCGAGTCGTTCGCGTTCGAGCATGTTCATGAAGTCCATGTTCCCGCCGACATTGAGCTGCGAGGTGCGATCGAGGTTGACGCCGCGATCTTCGAACAGCCTGGCGAGCTGCCGGTGCACGATGGTTGCGCCAACTTGTGACTTGATGTCGTCGCCGACGATCGGCAGGCCGGCGTCGAAGAACCGGCCGGCCCACGCCCGATCGGAAGCGATGAAGACCGGGATGCAGTTCACGAACGCAACGCCTGCGGCCAGCGCTGCCTCTGCGTACGACTTGGCGGCTCGCTCTGATCCGACGGGCAGGTAGTTGACCAGCACGTCGGCTCCGGTCTCGCGCAGAACGTCGGCCACGTCCACCGGGTCGGCGGGGGACTCCTCGATCGTCTTGCGGTAGTACGCGCCGAGCCCGTCCAGGGTGGGACCTCGCAGGACGTCGACACCTTTCGCAGCAACGTCAGCGAAACGGTAGGTGTTGTTCAGACCCGCCCACATCGCCTTGGACACATCCACACCGACCTTCGTGGCGTCGACGTCGAACGCGGCAACGAAGTCGAGATCGCGGACGTGATAGCCGTCCATTTGCACATGCATCAGTCCGGGCACCACGTCTGAGGGGTCCGCTTCGCTGTAGTAGGTGACGCCCTGGATGAGCGAGTTCGCACAGTTCCCCACTCCTGCGATCGCCACTCGTACCGTGCCCATGTTCGTGCTTCCCTTCTCAGCTCCACCGCGAGGTGGGTGTGGTGCGGCGCAGTGCCGCCTGCTCGTTCTGGATCAGCTCGTCGATCCAGGCGATATCGGATTCGATTTGATGCGCTCCCCGTTCGATCAGCGAGATCGTGTAGCGGTCCATGCGGGCGCGGGTGCGACCCATCGTCTCGTGGAGGGACGCCTTGGCCTCAGTGACGCGATCGCTGAGGATGAGCCGTCTCCGCTCCAGGAGCTGAAGACGCAACTCTGGCTCGACATAGCGGAAGAAAGCGACGCGCAGACCGAAGCTGCGGTCGTCTTCTCTTTCGGTCGTGCGCTCCTCGATCAACTCGTGAAAGCGTGCCTCTCCGGCGGTCGTGATCTGATAGACCTTCTTGCGGGGCTGACCGTCGACCGCTTCGATGAGGTGGCGACGATCCAGCCGTCTGAGGGCGGGATACAGAGATCCGAACGACACGGATCGCAGTCCAAGACTGCCCAGGCGGCGCCTGAGATCGTACCCGTGGAGGGGCTGTTCCTTGAGGAACCCGAGGATGGCAAGGTCGAGCAAGTTAGATACCGATATATCGTTTCGATATATCTTACGCTGCCCGTTCGCCCCCGTCCATGGGGACGAGAGTTTGACCTGGCGCGGGATCGCGCACACACTGGATCGCCACAAGGAGGTTCCGAGTCACGAGCGCGATGCTCACCGCCCATTCCATCATTCGCTGGTTCGTGCTGGCAGGTCTCGCCGCGACGTCGATTGCCGGGGTGACGCTGATTCTGCGAAGGGAACCATGGGGGCTCGGATACTCTCGGATCGTCTCGGTGACGCTCGGCCTCATCGACCTTCAAGTGGTCCTCGGCCTCCTGGTCTGGATTACCCACAAGGGGTGGGAGCTGGGGGTCTTCCGGGCCTACATCCACCCCATTGGCATGCTGGTGGCGGTCGCGATCGCCCACGTGGGTGCAGCGCGAGCCAAGAAGCAGGGCGGATACTCCGGCGTCCGTCTGGCGGCAGCAGGCCTTCTGACAGCGCTGGCGATCATCGTGTTGACGATTCCCCACGATGCTTGGTTCTAGTGGACACACCACGAGGAGTCTGTTGGCCACTCTCCGCCGAGCATCGATAGTCGGGCTCTTCCTGCTGATTGCCGCCGGATGTGCAACGAACCGGTACGGACCCTGGTACACGCCTTCCGGCAACCAGGTTTCGAGCAGCATCATGGTCGAGTTCGAGGGTTTCAAAGACTGCGGGACCGACGAGGTCGTCTTCATTCGCTTCCTGGGCAAGCAGTACGCGTCCGATCCGCAAGGCCAGCTGGGGACGCTGCGGTCCGCGGACGGAATGGTCATCTCGTTTGCAGAGCTCGACGGGCCCCCCGCAGGGGCTGAGGCAACGGGGGTCCGTCACCAAGACCGGGAGATCTGGCGGTCCTCCGCCGACATCGAGAACTATCTGTACGTCGTCTACGACAGCGGGTTCACACAGCGGTGGCCGAGGGCAGAGGCTCGCTGCGAACGCTAGGTGGTGTGGTGGCCGTGCCGCTGAGCCATGTACCGTGGGACAGCCGAGTGGAGGAGGAGAGATGGGCTTTGATCTGACCCGGACCGACAGCGTCTTCGTGTTGACGATGGATGCCGGAGACAACCGGTTCAACCGCCGGTCTCTCGAACGCATCGGAGGGCTGCTCGATGAGGTGGCCACGGCTGAGGGTCCCGTGGCGCTCGTCACCACGGGTACCGGCAAGTTCTACTCGAACGGTCTCGACCTGGAGTGGGCGATGAGCGACGAGGCCGACATGTCCTTCCCCGAACTGGCGATGGCCACACAGCGGCTCTTCGTGAGGACCCTTACGTTCCCCCGCCCCACGGTTGCCGCCATCAACGGGCACTGCTTCGCGGCCGGGGCGATGTGGTCGCTCAGCCACGACTTCCGGGTGATGCGAGCCGACCGGGGGTTCTGGTCCATGCCAGAAGCCGACATCAAGATCCCCTTCACCGAGGGCATGGCCGCGCTCATTCAGGCGCGGCTCACGCCACAGGTGGCCCACGAGGTCATGACCACTGCTCGGCGCTTCGGGGGAACGGAGGCCGCAGAAGCGGGAATCGTCGACCAGGCAGTTCCCGAGGCCGAGGTGCTGCCGGCAGCGATCGAGAGAGCAGCGTCGCTCGCCGGGAAGGACCCGGCGACGCTCGAGGCCATCAAACAGGGAATGTATGCCCGAGTGGTGGCTGCTCTCTGCGGCTGAGTCG
>CBEVHI010000148.1:0-5285 GCA_965549635.1 uncultured bacterium
AGCCGACAGCCGACAGCCGACAGCCGACAGCCGACAGCCGACGAAGCGTTCCACACCACGAAGACGCCGACCACCCCTCTTGCTGCTAACTGCTAGCTGTGCGCTGTTCGCTGTTCGCTGTTAGCTGGAACCTAGACCGCTTCGCCCTTGCGGTAGCGCAGACCATCGGCAGCCGGCATACGAAGCCGTTGCGTGGCCAGTCCCAGCACGAGCAACGTCGTCAGGTGCGGAGTGAAGGTGATGAACTGTGTTGGGACCACCTCGACGGTGAGATAGAGCACGAAGAACAGCGCGGAGAACGCCCCGGTCGCCGCCGCAGGAGTCCAGCGCCGGCGCCACAGCAGCCACAGGAACAACAACACCAGCAGCACGGCGATGAACAGCAACAGGGCATGCACCGCCTCTTCGGATCGCAACCGGAGAGCATCGGCGAAGCCGAACAACGACGCTCCGGCGAGGGCACCCGCCGGGTTCCAATTCCCGAAGATCAGCGCGGCCAGCCCGATGAAGCCTCGCCCGGCTGTCTGGCCTTCCCGATAGATGCCGGCCTGCACCAGTACGAGCATCGTCCCACCGAGGCCCGCCATCGCTCCGGAGATCACCACCCCGTAGTACTTCATCCTCAACACTGAGACACCCAGCGACTCGGCCGAGTACGGGTTCTCGCCGCACGATCGGAGGCGAAGGCCCCAAGGCGTCTTCCAGAGCAGCCAGATCGTCGCCGGTACGAGCAGCAGGGCGAGGACGGTCAGCCAGGAGAGATCACCGGTGAAGCCGCGCAGCACCCCACTCACATCTGAGATGAAGAACCAGTGCTGTGACTCCACCCAGCCGAAGAAGTCGGGGCTCTTCCAACCGAAGAGGTTGCCTCCAGCGAGAATCGGAAGGCTGAACGTGCTGACTCCGGCCACATGAGGTGATTGGGTGGCGCCCCCACCACTTCCCGGTCCGTACGAAACAGCAGAGAGAAACCGCATCCCGCCGGCAGCAAGGATGTTGATAGCGACGCCCGACACGATGTGATCGACGGCAAACGTCACGGTGGCGACAGCGTGAATGAGCCCGCCGATGGCACCACCGATGATGCCGAACAGGACTCCGTACCATGGGTTGCCAAACTGCCATGCTCCCCACGCGGCGAACCAGGTCCCCATGATCATCATGCCCTCGAGGCCGATGTTGACGACGCCTGCTCGCTCCGAATAGACCGCACCCAGACCGGCCAGCATGATCGGCATGGCCAGACGCAGGGCAGCGGAGAACGTCCCATGGGAGGTGAGTTCCTGGGTGCCGGCGATCGACTGCACGACGGCGAGGACCAGGATCCCTGAGGAACCCCACAGGGTTGCCGCCCACAGCCGACGCCCGAGCTTGGTCTTGGGCTGCCACAACTTCATGCCGTCTCCTCCAGATCGGCTCTGGCTGCCTCTGCGGCGGCGGCGACCTCCAGCCGCTGGATCATGCGAGTGACGATCTCGTAGGCGATAACGACGGCGAGCACGACGACACCCTGGATGATCGTGACGATCTCTCGAGGGATCCCTTTGAGGTCGAGGATCAGGGCGGAGCGGTCCATGAGTCCGAAGAGGAGCGCGCCCAGAGCAATACCGACTGGATGGTTCCTTCCCAGCAGAGCGACCGCTATCCCGGTGAACCCCAGGCCAGTGGAGAAGTCCTGTGTGTAGCGGTGGAAGAAGCCGAGCAGCGGCGAGAGGCCCACCAACCCGGCAAAAGCACCGGAGATCAGCATTGTCTGCACGACCATCCGGTCGGGGTCGACACCGCTCATTCGGGCGGCGTCCGCGTTGATGCCGGACGCCCGAAGTTCGAAGCCGTAGCGGCTCCGCCAAACGATGAGGTAGTAGACGACGCCAACAACGAGTGCCACGAGCAGGAACCCCTGCATCGTCGGTCCCGGAGGAGGCTTGATCCCAAAGAAGTTGAGAACCGGGTTCAGAGATGGGAACCAGGCACTCTGTGGCAGCTCAGCCGTCTTGATGTTGAGATCCCCGGGATCCACCTTGCGGAAGAAGTTTGCCAACAGCCACGCGACCAAACCCACGGCGATGGCGTTGAGCATGATCGTGCTGATCACCTCGTGTACGCCTCGCTTGACCTTGAGCACACCGGCGATGCCCGACCACAGAGCACCGACAACCATCGCCACGAGGACAATGAAGAGCACATGCAGAACCGGAGGGAGATTGACGAGTGCACCGAAGTAGGCGGCGAAGACGGCGGCCAGCAGGTACTGGCCTTCAACTCCGATGTTGAACAGGCCCATCTTGAAACCGATGGCGACGGCGAGACCGGACAGGAACAGCGGGACTGCCCGGTTGGCGATCGAGACGAGCGAGGCCTCGCTCCAAGCGAATTTTCCCATCTCGGCAAAGGCAGACAGGGGATTCACACCGACGAGGAGCAGTGCGCCGGATGCGACGACGAAGGAGAATGCCAGTGCCCCGACGGGTGCGAGAAGGCCGAGAAGGAAGCGTCGCAGGTTCATGTCGCTCTCTTCACGCCGGTCATGTAGGAACCAAGCTCTTCAGGCGTCGTCGTCGCTGGATCCAGTTGCGCAACGAGCCGGCCGCGCAGGATGACGTGCAACGTGTCGGAGAGACCGATCAGCTCCTCGAGGTCGGCGGAGATGAGCAGGACGGCGAGTCCAGCCGCCCTTGCGTTCCGGAGGTGGTCCCACACCGAGGCCTGTGCGCCGACGTCGATCCCCCGGGTGGGCTGGGCGGCAATGAGGACGGCCGGTTCGGCCAGCATCTCGCGACCGACGATCAGTTTCTGCTGGTTGCCGCCGGACAGGGCGATGGCGGGGACATCGACACCGGGAGTCTTCACCCCGTAGGTGGCAACCACATCTTTGGTACGCCGTCGCGCCCCTCTGCGATCGATCCAGGCACCTCGATTGAACGGAGGGACCGTCTGGTGCCCGAGCATCGCGTTCTCCCAGAGCGGTTCCGGTAGCAGCAGCGCCTGGCGATGCCGATCCTCGGGGATGAGACCCAATCCGGCTTCGCGCCGCTGCAGGTTGCTCCATTCGGAGATGTCCGTACCGAGGAGCTGCACTGCTCCTCCTTCGAGTGGGAGCATTCCCATGAGCGCCTCGACGAGAGGCGCCTGGCCGTTCCCTTCTACCCCGGCAATCCCGACGATCTCGCCCCTCCGAATCACGAACGACACGTCCTCGAGGATCATCCGCTCCGTTTCCTCCGAGCGGACGGTCAACCCGTCCACACGCAGCAGTACCTGATCCTGCACGGTGGACTCGCGAGTCTCCGGAGTCGGCAGTTCACTGCCCACCATCATCTCGGCGAGCTGCCGGGCGTCCACCTCCTGCGGTGAGACAGTTCCGATCGTCCGACCCTGTCGGATTACGGTGATCCGGTCTGCGATCGTCAGCACCTCATCGAGCTTGTGCGAGATGAAGATGATCGTGACGCCCTCAGAGGTCAGATCCCGCATCGATTCGAAGAGCTCGTCGACTTCCTGCGGCACGAGCACGGCGGTCGGCTCATCGAGAATGAGGATTCGGGCGCCCCGGAAGAGCACCTTGAGGATCTCGACACGCTGACGCTCCCCCACGGACAGGTCCTCCACCAGAGTCCGAGGATCGACGTCCAGGCCGTACCGTTCCGCAAGCTCTTCGAGCTTGGCCGTAGCACCGGCGAAGTCGATGGCAAGGCCGGCGCGCGGCTCCGATCCGAGCACGATGTTCTCGAGAACAGTGAGCTGATCGGCCAGCATGAAGTGCTGGTGCACCATACCGATTCCGGCTCTGATGGCTTCTCGCGGCGTGCGGAACCGAATCGCTTCACCATCGACAAGTATCTCGCCCTCATCCGGTGCCTGCATGCCGTAGAGGATCTTCATCAGCGTCGATTTGCCTGCGCCGTTCTCCCCCACAACAGCGTGCACCTCGGCGGGCATGACACGAAGGTTCACATGATCATTGGCGACCACGCCCGGGAACCGTTTGGTGATGTCGCGCAGTTCGACTGCCGCATCACCGTCTCGTAATGCCGTCACCCTTGGTCCGATCACGAAGAGAGACCCGAGGCTAGCGCCTCGGGTCTCTCGACTCCACTTGGTTCAACGTCGACTACGGAGCGGTCGGAACCGTGATCTCGCCGGACACGATCTTGGCTTTGAAGTCCTCGAGCTGCGACGAGATGTCGTCGACGAAGCCACCCGAGGTGGCATAGCCGACGCCATCAGCGGCAAGGTCGAAGACGTGCACGCCGCCGGAGAACATTCCGTCGACGAACTCCTTCGCCGTCTCGTAGACGGCCGTGTCGACCTTCTTCAGCATCGACGTAAGGATGTACGGCTGCAAGTCCTCACCTGCGGTCAGGTACTGGTCGGAGTCCACACCGATCGCCCACACGTGGGTGTCGTTCGACTCCGAGTACTCCTTGGCAGCCTCGAACAGGCCTCCACCAGAACCACCCGCAGCGTGGTAGACCACGTCGGCGCCGGCCTGGTACATGGCCAATGCGGCCTCTTTGCCCTTGGCAGGATCGCCAAAGCCGCTGAAGTCCGGCGGCTGGGTCAGGTACTGCGTGACGATTTCGATGTCGGGGTTGACCGCCTTCGCACCGGCGATGAATCCGGCCTCGAACTTCTTGATCAGGTCGACCTCAACGCCACCGATGAAGCCAAGCTTGCCGCTGTCAGACTTGAGCGCAGCAGCCGCACCGACCAGGAACGAGCCCTGCTCTTCGGCGAACACCAGCGAAGCGACGTTCGGAAGATCGACGACCGAGTCGACGATCGCGTACTTGGTCTCTGGGAAGTCGGCGGCCGTAGCCGTCACTCCGTCTGCGAACGCGAACCCAATCGCGAACACCAGTGGTGTACCGGCCTCGGACAGCAGTCGCAGGTTCTCTTCTCGGTTCTCACCGCCAGACGTCGGCTCGAGTTCCTGAGCGTCAACTCCGAAATCGGCTTTGGCCTGGTCGAGACCGCGGGCAGCCGCGTCGTTGAACGACTGGTCGCCGCGACCGCCGATGTCGTAGGCCATGCCGAGGGTGATGCCTTCGCCAGGCATCGGCGCCGCCGTCGTCGGGGCGGCCGTTGTGGCCGGAGCTGCCGTCGTCGTCGTCTCTGCAGTGCTGGAACATGCCGCAGCAATCAGCGCGAATACGACGAGCACCAGCAGCGCTCTGTTTCGAATCTTCAACACGCCCTCCTGAGTCGTGAATGTGGGCCAATCGGCCCAGAATCAATCAAAGAGTGTAGCCACAGTTCATCGCAGCGAAGAAGCCGAGAGCCTG
>CBEVHI010000149.1:0-5264 GCA_965549635.1 uncultured bacterium
AACACGCCAAACCAACCGTCCTACTGGAAACTGGCAACTGGAAACTGGCAACTGATTCACTGACCAGTGACCAGAGCGAGCGCACCAGGGAACCTCGAGCCCCGGCTACGCCGGGTCCACCTCCCTGACGGAAGGCTCGTCTCCCCCATCGCCGTCGAGCATCAGCTCGACGCCACTTCCCCCGCCGGGGGAAGCAAAGACTGGAAACTGGAAACTGGAAACTGGAAACTGGCAACTGGGAACTGGAAGCTGGAGACTGGAGACTGCGAGCTAGAGGTTCTCCCCGAGGAAGATCTCCGAGACGCTCGTATCCCTGAAGATCGCCTGCAGCGCCTCGGCAAACAAGGGAGCTACCGACAGCACCTTCAGCTTGGAGAGATCCCGCGCCTCTTCGGGGAGGGGGACCGTGTTGGCGACGAGGACCTCTTTGATCGTCGACTTCTCGAGCCGTTCGACAGCGGGCGGCGAGAGGACTCCGTGTGTAGCGACTACACGCACCGACAAGGCCCCCTTCTTCATGAGGAGCCGGGCCGCGCTGGTGACGGTACCGGCGGTATCAACCATGTCGTCGACGATGATCGCGTGACGACCGCGCACCTTTCCGATCATGGCGAGGGCTTCCGACACGTTGCGTTTCGTTGCTTCTCTGCGCTTGTGGACGAAGCCCACGTAGGCGTTCAAGTGGCGGGCGTAGCGTTCCGCTCTCTTGACCCCGCCGGCATCCGGCGAGACCACCGTTGTTGGCCCCTCGAGCTGATCCTGGAGGTAGTCGATGAAGATCGGCATCGCGGTGAGATGGTCGAACGGTTTTGAGGTGAAGCCCTGAATCTGCCCACTGTGCAGGTCGATGGAAACAAGGCGATCTGCCCCTGCCGCGAAGAACATGTCAACCACCAGCCGAGCGGAAATCGGCTCGCGCGGCAACCCCTTCTTGTCCTGTCTGGAGTAGCCGAAGAAAGGCAGCACGGCCGTAATGCGCTTCGCCGAGGCACGCCGGAGTGAGTCGATGATCAACAACTGCTCCATGATGTGGAAATTCACAGGCAGGGAGTGGCTCTGCAGGACGAAGCAGTCGGCACCTCGGACGCTCTCCGTCGGGCGAACGTAGATCTCTCCGTTGGCGAAGACGGACCGCTCCAAACCCCCCTTGTGCACATCCATCGCATCGGCGATTTCGTCGGCGAGCGCCGGATTGGCGCTCCCCGAGAAGAGCATCAGTCGTTTCTTCCCTGGGATCTCCAACTCAGACATCCTTCTTTTTCCGGCGGTCAGCGTAGCCCGGGATCTCCTTCTGATCCGAACGCTCGACCGCGAGGGCGCCGGGAGCAACGTCCTTGGTGATCGCCGACCCGGCGCCGGTCACCGCATCGTCGCCGATCGTCACAGGAGCGATGAGCATCGTGTCCGATCCGATGAAGGCCCGATCACCGATCACCGTCGAGTGCTTGGCAATCCCGTCGTAGTTGCAGGTGATCGTGCCGGCCCCGATGTTGGCGTCTCTTCCGATGACGGCATCCCCGACGTAGCTGAGGTGGGGAACCTTCGATCCTTCGCCCACCGTCGTCTTCTTGGTCTCCACGAAGGTCCCCACCTTGCTGTTGCTTCGCAAGACGGTTCCGGGACGCAGGGAGGCGTATGGCCCCACCTCGGCCCCTTCTCCCACCTGGGCACTTCGCAGGACCGAGTACCAGACGTGTGCCCCCGGTCCGATCTGAGAGTCTTCGGCGCTGACGTTGGGACCTACCCTGGCTCCAGCGGCGACCGCCGTCTGCCCACTCAGGTGGACATCGGGGAGCAGCATGGCACCCGGCTCGAGCTCGACGGTGTCTTCGACGTAGACCCTGTCAGGGTCCTGCATCCAGACGCCGGAGCGCATCCAGTGTTCGTTGATGCGGCGGCGCATCAGCCTGGCAGCCTCGGCGAGTTGCCCGTGGCTGTTCACGCCGGCGATCTCATCCGGGTGCGTCTTCAACGCGTGCAGTGGATGTCCCTCGTCGGCCAGGATCTCGATCACGTCGGTGAGGTAGTACTCGCCCTGCACGTTGTTGGGTTCCACCCTGGGCAGGGCACTCGCCAGCAAGGCTCCGTTGAACACATACACGCCACCGTTGATCTCGTTGATGCGCCGTTGTGACGAACTGGCGTCGCCGTGTTCGACGATGCCGACCACCCGATCCCAGCCGTCTCGCAGGATGCGCCCGTAGCCTTTTGGCACGTCGACGTCTGCGGTGAGGACCGACACCGCCGATCCGGTGCGGTGGTGCAGACTGATCAGTTCTTCGAGCGTCTCCGCAATCAGCAACGGCGTGTCACCGGGAGTGACGAGGATCGCGTCGCCGTCACTCGCGTCGATGGACTCCAGCGCGACGCCCGTCGCGTGCCCGGTGCCCTGCTGCTCCTCCTGAACGACCACGTCGATACCTTCAGGGAGAACCTGACGGACGAGATCCCCGTCGCGGCCGACAACAACCACGATCTGCTCCGGATTGACAGCTTTGAGGGTCTTGAGGACCCAGGAGATCATCGGCATCCCCGCAACCGGATGCAGGACCTTCGGCAGTTCCGACTTCATTCGTGTACCCGCGCCGGCGGCGAGCACCACAGCTCTCACGGCCATACGGCCCTCCTTAGATGGTGCGCTGGGGGGAAGGGACTCGAACCCCTACTGGCGGGACCAAAACCCGCTGTGCTGCCATTACACCACCCCCCAATCTCGAGGCCCTCGGGGCGGGCACGAGTCTACCGCCTTCCTCACCGGCCCAACCCGGTCACTGGACACGCCGAACTCCGGTCGCCAAAGGCCGGGCAAATGCCCCCGCCCTGACCCCCGGCGGCGCCGATGCCAGCGCCGCCTCGGCCTCTTCTGCGTCCGCGAAGAACGAAAACAGGCTCGGACCGCTCCCCGTGAGGAGAACAGCCCGGTCCCATCGACGCGACAGTTCGGCGATCCAGTCTGCGAGTTCAGGGGCAATCGCGATGGCAGCCGGCTCGAGATCATTGACCAGCGGCGTGAACTCTCGAAGAGAAGGGGGAATGGACCGACCGGTGAACGTTCGTGGCCGACGGTCCCCCAACCGATCCCAGGTCTGATACACGGCCGCCGTCTCCAGCTCGAAGGGAGGGGTCACGATGGCGACGGCATAGTCGTCACCGGGAGTCAGCGGCGTGAGGAGCTCGCCACGCCCCTCCATCACGGCGAAGCCGCCGTGCAGACAGAACGGCACATCGGCACCAACCATCGCGGCGGCCTTCGCGACCTTCTCGCTCGGAATACCCAGGATGGAAGCGGCAAGGAGGAGGGCCGCGGCACCGTCAGAGCTTCCACCTCCGAGACCGGCAGCCGTTGCCACGCGCTTGGTCAGACGAATCCGGAACGGTGTGCGGTCACCTCCGAGTGTCCGCAGCACCTCGACCGCCCGCCACACCAGGTTCTCACCCCCTGTCGGCACGTCGCCCCCCTCGACGGTGAGCTCGTCTTTCGTGGACCGCTCCATCTCGACGGTGTCGAACCAGCTCACCGCCTGGGCGAGTGAACGAAGCGTGTGGTAGCCACCCGCATCAACGCCAAGCACCCGGAGGGAGAGGTTCAGTTTCGCCGGCGCCTCCGCTTGCTCACGCATCGATCGCCCCCGCGATTTCGAGGAATCGCTCCGGCGCCAAGTCTTCAGGACGAGCGGTTGGGGAGACTCCTGCTCGTTCCAGCGCGGCCGTGTCGAACGTTGCCCGCAGCATCTTTCGGCGGTGCCGGAACGCCGTAGCCGCCAGTTCGATGGCACGGTTGACCTCTTCGGCGTCGATCCCCGGCCGGCGTTCGATGAGTACGACCGCCGACGAGACTTTGGGAGTGGGGATGAACACCTGTGGAGGCACCGTGAATGCTCGATGGATCTCACTGGTGAGGCGTACCACCACCGACGGCACGCCGTAGAGCCTGGATCCCTGCGACGCCACGAGCCGGTCGGCGACTTCGCTCTGGACCATCACCGTGAACCGGTTGATCTGCGGCGCCGTTCGGAGGAGTTTCAGCACCAGCGGGGTGCCAACGTTGTACGGCAGATTGGCCACGAGCTGCCACGGACCGCCATCCAAGGCTTCGGGGAGGGCCTGCATCGCATCTTCGAAGCGGACCTCGGCGTTGACTTGCTCTCCCATGACTTCTCGAAGCAGCGGTTCCAATCCGCGATCGATCTCGTAGGCGACGACGTGCGCCCCGGTTCTGGCGAGGGCCAGTGTCAGGGCTCCGGTGCCTGCGCCTACCTCTACCACCTGATCGGCGGGGCCGACACCCGCGGTCCTCACCATCTTGTCGATGACGTTCCCATCAGCAAGGAAGTGCTGACCCAATCGCTTTCGCGGTGCGAGCCCATGCTTGCTCAGCAACGCGGTGATGGTGGAGGGACTCTGGTTCATGTTCTGTAGATCCGTTTGGCATTGCTCGAGGTGAGCGCGGCGACGGCGGCCACCTCCATACCCCAGACCTCGGCGAGAGCCTTGCCGACAAGCGCCACCCGGGCCGGCTCGTTTGGCTCCTTTCGGAATGGGGGTGGCGACAGGTACGGGGTGTCGGTCTCCACGGTCGCTCTCTCCGGAGGAACCAGAGCCGCGCCGCGACGCACCGTGTCCCCGGTTTCGAACGCCACTGGGCCGGCGAACGAGAAGCTGACACCGGTGTCGAGGAATCGCTTCGTCCAGCGTGGACCACCGGTCCAGCAGTGCAGGACGACACGGTCGGCGGTGCCGGTCTCGGCCACGATTTCGTAGACGTCTGCGAATGCGTCTCGACAGTGCACCACCGCGGGCAGATCGAGATCGACCGCCAGCCGAAGCTGCTCACGAAAAGCCTCTCGCTGTGCGGCACGCGGCGACAGGTCGCGGTAGTAGTCGAGTCCGATCTCTCCGACCGCAACGCACTGCGCGGCCAGCCCGGCGATGTCGTCTCGCTCATCCTTCCACTTGACGGCTTCGTGAGGGTGAAGCCCTGCCGTGGCGAAGACCTTTGGGGTCGACGCCGCGAGCCCCATCGCTGCCTTGGTGGTAGCGACATCGATCCCGGGGACGACCACCCAGTCGACGTCATCCGCCCGCGCCAGGAGTGAGCCCGCATCTTCCTCGGCCAACTGAAGGTGGCAATGCGCGTCGACCCACATGGGGACGAGAGTACTCAGGCTCGCTACGCCAGCGGTACTTCGCATTTGGTGCTTCGTGTTTGGTGCGATCGTACGACCACGAGGCGGGCCCCCGATTCTTGCTGTTGGCTGTTAGCT
>CBEVHI010000150.1:0-5248 GCA_965549635.1 uncultured bacterium
CGGCGACCGTATCCGCAGCCACTTCGGACCGTTCGTAGACGAGGGCCGGGTGGAGTCGGTGGACGGCGATGGCGAGATCGTCCCGGGAATCGCCATGACGGAGACATTCGGACACACACCGGGGCACATGTCGGTGGAGGTCGCCTTCGATTCGGGCAGAGCGGTCATCTCCGGCGACGTCACCCACCATCCGCTCCAGGCATCGCACCCGGAATGGAACATCTTCGCCGACCTCGACCGGGTCACCGCCGTCGCTACCCGCCGGGATTTCTACGACAAGTTGGCATCCGGGAAGGTTGCGCTCGCCGCCGGGCACTTCCCGCGACCCGGCTTCGGATCGGTGCGGATCGACGACGGCGTTCGGGTGTACGTCCCCGCCGGAGTGGAGCAGATCCCGGGTTGAGGGCTACTCGCCGGGGTCGCGCACGATCGCGGGAATCGTTGCGAACAGGATCTTGAGGTCGAGGAGCAGCGAACGGTCTCGGACATACTCGGCGTCGTGGGTGTTGCGCTGCTCGGGGGAGATCGCGTCTCTTCCACGCACCTGGGCAAGGCCGGTAATGCCCGGCTTCACCGACCTTCGGACCGGGTCGCCGAGCAGCTCCGACTCTGCCGGTACGAGCGGACGCGGTCCCACGAGCGACATGTCTCCTCGCACGACGTTCCAGAGGTTGGGGAGTTCGTCGAGCGATCCTCTTCGGAGAAGACGGCCGATGGAAGTGATGCGCGGATCATCCTCCATCTTGAGGCGCTCCTGCTGTGGCCGGTCGCTCAGCTGCGCCAGATGACTCAGATGGACGGCTTCGTCGGCTTCATGTCGCATCGTGCGGAACTTGAGCATGGGGAAGACCCTGCCGTCGAGACCCACGCGGGTCTGGCGGAAGAAGGCCGGTCCGGGCGTGCTGAGCCGCACGGCCAGAGCGATGAGCCCCATCACGGGGAGGACCAGCACGAACAGGGCACCGCCGAGGATGACGTCGAGCAGACGTTTCGAGAACGAGTAGGCAATCGGTCCCCGCGCGGCCAACATAGCCAGTGCTACGGCCGCGGCGATCTCACCGGCGAGGAACGCAACGCCGATTCGATAGTCCGGTGCGCCTCGAGCGATCAGCAGTCCAGCGGCCGCACCGACAAGACCCATGGTCCAGGAGAGCGCGAGCTTCCCGGTATGGCCCCTCGCCACCAGTACCTGGCCGAGGAACAACGAAGCACCGGCGAGGGTGACACCGGCTGAAGCGAGTGCGGCAAAGGCAGGGTCCGGCCGGAAACCGGCTCCGAAGAGCGCTTCCACCAGCGGAGGTCCCAGCCAAAACCCGAGGAACGCCGCGGGGATCGCCAAGACGATGCCGGAGGTCAGGAGGCGCCCCACCCATCGGTTGAGTTGCGCATCTTCGCCGCGTTCGGCCATCGCTGTGAAGGGAGGCAGGACGCGGGCGATCAGGTTGTACCCAAAGGTGAGGGGGGCTCTGGCCAAGGTGAAGGTCACGAAGACGACGGAGATCAGGACAGGTGTGCCTCCGAGGAACCCGGCGACGAGAGGACCGGCGAGGAGGAGGACCTGGGAGGTCGCAGCTGCGAGGATGAACGTTCCGAGAAAGCGTGCCGGCTCGGTGGACTGGTTCGGGATCGAAGCAATGCGCAGTGAGGTAGGCCAGAGCAGAATCACGAGTGGTCCGGCTGCGAGTGCGGCGCCGAAGCCGAGAGCGCTGTCGGCGGCGATGGCAACCACCACGGCAACGGCGAGTCGCACGATGGAAGCTCCGCCGCTCGCCTCACCGTAGGTGCGAAACCGCCTCGTTCCCGCCAGGGTTCCTCGACCGTGTACGAAGAGCGCATGCGTCATCACAGTGGCTGCCGAGAGGTACGCAAACCGAATGTCACCGGCGAAGAGCCGGTCTTTGCCAAGGACACCGACGACGAAAGCGAGCGCTGTGGCGGCGACCACGGTGGCTCTTCCTGTCAGAACGGTCGCTCTGGTGAGCCCCTTTCGGATGGTGATCGCCCTGATGATGAGCTGCTCGACGGGGAGGAGCACGGTGATGAACACGAGGAAGTGGATCGTGAGGAGCGAGCCGATAGGGGCGAACCGGTCCGGCCCGAGAACACGACCCCCGATGAGCTGGTAGGCGTAGTTGCCGACCCCAGCGACCAGCGTGCCCGTCACCATCGCCGCTGTTCCGTCTCCGGCCAAGGTGCGCAGATTGGACGTTCGCTGGTTCATGGGGTCCGGTCAGCGTAGCGTCAGGAAGAGGTCTCGATCGGATCGGAAGCCGCTCGCTCTCTGCGGGCAAGGATGAAGAAGGGGAGTGCCGCGGCCTGGATGACCGCCGCCACGACGTAGGACGTCGAGTAGCTCCACACGTCGGCGACGCGCCCCAGCACAGGCTGGGTGACGATGCCGCCTGTCGAACCCATCAGCGAGTCGAAGGACAGGACGGTGGCGCGCTGCTCGGAAGGGATGAGACCGTTGACGAACGCCTGGCGCATCGGTCCGTTGGCGGCCCCGATCAGAGCCCAGGCAGCGAGCAATGCGATGGCAAAAGGGAAGCTCGATGTCAAGCCGATCAGCGCCAGCCCCACGGCGGTGCTGGCGCCGGCGGCCAGGAGCACGCTCGTCCGTCTCGAGAACAGCCTGCGGACAAGCGGGACGAGGAGACCGCCGAGGATCTGCGCCCCGGCGATGATGGCAGCAGCAAGGCCGGCGATGCCGTACGCCGACTCGTCACCGTAGAGTTCGAGGAGGTACGGCTGGAGGGCGTAGAAGGCGTAGATGCCGACTCCGGAGGTGAGCGGCGCGGCGAGCATCAACCAGCGGATCGGTGGGTTGCGTAGCCCGTTGTCGATCGATGCCCTGGCGATGTGGCGCATCTCCACGAGCGGACCTCTGCCCCGGCTCGGCGTGAACCCCAGGTCGTGCATGAGGAAGAACGCTGCGATGAGGGTGATCCCGAGGATGGCCGCCCTGATGATGTAGGGAACACCAAGGTTCGTTACCTGCGCAACGAACCCTCCCGCCACGGAGCCGGTGAGCATGGCGGCGCCGGAGACCACCTGGCCCTTCGCGAACATGGACTCGAGGTTGCCCTTGTACCCGGTGAAGGCCAGGCAGTCGACCAGCCATGCCTCGACCGCGCCGGAGAAGAAGGTGAAGCCAAGCCCGATCAGGATGGAAGCGATTGCCCAACCCCAGAGCGGTGCGTGGATGTTCCACATCACCAGATACAGCACCGTCGAGACGAGCAGCGTGGCGGCGCCCATCAAGTAGGACGCACGTCTGCCCAAGGTGTCGGCGATGACCCCGGTCGGTACCTCGAAAACCACCATGCCGGCGGTGAAGAAAGCATTGGCTGCGAAGGCCTCAGCATTGCTGAGTCCGGCGTCCAGGAGGAACAGGGTGTTGATGCCCCAGATGAACGAGGCAGCCAGGGTGGAGAGGAGCGTCAGGGTGAGGTACGTGCGCTGGACTGTGCGGGGATTGCCGGCCATGAGAGGTCACGGTAGCGGTTGACGGTGTGCAAGAGGCGGCGAGTCAGATGGTTAACTGTCGCCCATGCGCAAGACGGGTTCAGCGATCCTCGCGGGCGGGACGATGCTGATCGCGGCGGTTGGCGGATGGCAGCTCGCCCGAACGGTGGCCGGAGCAGAGGCAACGACGACAACGGTTGCTGTCGCTTCGAGCACCTCGCCGACGACAGTGAGCGCGACGACCCCGACGACCCCGACGACCGCGACGACCACGACGACGACGACCACGACGACGACGCCGTTCGCGCGTTTCGGCGATGCCCGCACCGTGGGCGAGAACATCGGATCGGTCGACGGGCTCACGATGTTCCGGGGCAACCCAAGCCGAACGTTCTACGGGCAGGGTCCGGTCCCCATCGAGCCGGTGATTCTGTGGAAGTACCCGGACTCGGCAATGTGCGGCCGCTCAACGTCCTATGGGGAGACCGACCTGTGGTGCGGGACGGGCTGGACGGGTCAACCTGTGGTGTGGACTCGCCCCGACGGGGTGACCGAGGTCATCATCGGCGCCTACGACAAGGCCGTTCACTTCATTGACGCTGCCACCGGTGTCGATACCCGGCCACCGTTCGCGACCGGCGACCTCGTCAAGGGATCAGGCTCGCTCGACCCCGATGGGTTTCCGCTCTACTACTTCGGTTCGAGGGACAACAACTTCCGCATCCTCGCACTCGATCGGGACGTCCCAACAGTGCTGTGGACACTGCCGGCGAGCGTTGTGGCCGGCATGTGGAACAACGACTGGGACAGCAATCCGCTGATCATCGACGATATCCTCTTCGAGGGAGGGGAGAACAGCTACTTCTTCGCCTATCGGCTGCACCGATCGTACGATCCGGATGGTCTGGTGGCGGTGAGCCCGGAACCGCTTCTGCAGTTCCCGGCGTTCACCGACGAGCTGATCCGTGAGGTGGGGAGAGAGCAGAGCATCGAGAACTCGGTCGCCGTGTTCGAGGATCGCGTCTACTTCGCCAACTCGGCAGGACGTGTGGTCGGTCTGGACATCACCAATGTCGACGACGGAGAGGCGCCCGTGGTCTTCGACTACTGGAACGGCGACGACACCGACGCGACGATCACGATCGACGGAGAAGGGATGCTCTACGTCGCCATCGAGTTGGAGCGCTTCAACGATCGATCGACCGAGGTCGGGCAGATCATCAAGCTCGACCCCTACGTCGAAGGGGACCCGCGCGTCTGGGGAGTGGCGGTACCGCCTATCGGCAATGATGACGGCGGCGTGTGGGCGACCCCGGCGCTCGGCGACGGGGTCCTCTACGTGGCCACCCATCCGGGAGATCTGCTGGCGATCGACACGCAGACCGGCGAGATCGTCTGGAGCGACGAGATCGGCTGGCATGCCTGGTCCTCACCGGTCATCGTTGACGGCACCCTCATCCAGGCCGTCAACTGCGGCACCGGAGGCGCGTTGCGCGCCTACGACCTGACCGATCCCCGTGCCCCCGAACATTTGTGGGAGACGGATCCGGTCGGTGGCTGCATCGAATCGACACCTGCGGTGTGGAAGGGGCGGATCTACGTAGGTTCTCGAGACGGCTACTTCTACGCATTCGGGGACGGATAGGGAACGTTTCCTCCCCCAGGAGGACGAAGTCCGACGTTGGGGGAGGTGGCCCGAAGGGCCGAAGGGGGCGCTTCTTCCCTCAGGATGAGAAGGCTCGCGATGTGCTCGGCCGTCGGCTCGGGTGCAGAGGGTTGGGTA
>CBEVHI010000151.1:0-5231 GCA_965549635.1 uncultured bacterium
AGCTACCAGCTACCAGCTACCAGCTACCAGCAGGAGGGTTGCTCGAACTGATCGTGGAGTGGAACGCTTCGCTGGCTGCTGGCTGCTGGCTGCTACGAGCGCAGCGAGCTCACGGTGCCCACCAGTTGCCGCCGAGTACGAGCAGGCTCAGCAGCGCGACGGAGTCCTCGTAGTACCCCTCGTGGCGTTCCCGGATCGACGAGTAAAGGGCGTCGAGCCAGGTCTGCTGATCCAGGTTGACCATGGCAGCAACCGCCAGCGGTCCGCCGAAGAGGACGCTGAAGCCACCGGCATCATCGAGAGGGGTACCGTCGAGCGCATATCCAGAACGAAAGGCAAGAGGGTCGCCATCGGTCACCGCGGCCGCCCAGTGGGAGAGCTTCCGCATGCGGTTCTCCCAGAACGGATCCTCCGAAACGAGGGCGTGAGCTCCAGCCCATAACGGGTAGCGGGCCGCCGTCCCTGCGAATGCTCCGTCCGAGGTGCCCATCAGAAACCCGGGAGGAGCCGGCGCCGGTCTCCCCTGATCGTCGGCGGTGGCAAACCCGGGCATGAGCCCGGTGAGGCGGGACCAACGCCCCTCGAGTGCCGAGATCTGCAATTGCATCGCTTCGGTAGCCCTGTCCCACAGTGCGCCCGAGGTGAAGTCGCGGAACGCCGCGTATTGATCTGGCATCGCGTCCGACAGGCGGACCGTGTGCTCGTTGTAGTCGATGCCTTGCGGGTCGACCCAGTCGCCGAGGAGGGGGAGATAGGTGTTCGGGCCGATGGTGGACTTCTCGATCGCCCTGATCAGGACTCTGGCCTCTCGGGCGTAGTCCACGGCCCCGTCGGAGCCCCACTGGCCATGGGCGAGCAGCAGTGCGTAGGCCATGTTGGCATCGCCCCCGAAGACACTGGCCATCTTTCCGTCGACCACGACCGTTCCCATGAGGTGGTCGTCGAAGTCCGACGGGCGGCCTTGTGCGTAGCGCCACAGTTCGTCGAAGAGTTGCTGTGCTTCGAGGTCGTAGCCGCCCATCAGCGCCGTGATGATCATGGCGTACCCCTGACCCTCCGAGGTCGTTGCCCCGAAGCGCCGTTCACCTCCACGCGGGTGCGGGCCACCGGTATCGACGAGGTAGTGGGACTTCCAGTAGTCGTAGTACCGCCGGGTGGCGGCGTCGATGTCCTCTGGGGATGGCGAGATGTGTTCGTTCGGGTAGTCGACGTGCTGGGGGAATGGCCGGGAAGGGACGACGAGCGAGGGTGCCACGAACACCGTGGTGGAGGTAGGCGGCGGTGTTGTGGTGGTCGTCGTCGTCGATGTTTGCGGCGGCAGCGATGCCGGTGTCGTGCAAGCGGCCACGATGGCCGCGAAAGCGACGAGGGCGGCGAGCTTGGTCATAGCCGGCGACCCTACCAGCGACCGCCTTTCAGCTTCCAGCTACCACCTACCAGCTACCAGCTACCAGCTACCAGCTACCAGCTACCAGCAAGAAGGGTTGGTCGGCGTCTTCGTGGTGTGGCACGCCCCGGGTCACTGGTCACTGGTCACTGGTCACTGGATGCTGGCTCAGCCGACCACGGCTCGACTCTCGAGCTGGCGCTCCCAGACGTCGGCGTAGAGGTCGAGATAGCCGAGTGCGCCAACCTCGGTGAACCAGTCGAACGCTTCTCGAGCGACGACGGTCGCCTCCGGGCGGTCGGGCATCACCTCGGCGAAGACGGCCTTCCATTCTGCAGCAATCAGGGGTCCTTCCGCGGCCCGGAGACCGTCGATGAGGTCGACGAACATCGCTGCTGCTCTCGTCGCATCTCCTTCCAACAGCTCTAGCCCGGCAGCGATCGCTGATCGCAACAGATCGAACCGGCGACCGAACGGCGACTCCAGCAGCTCGGCACTCTTCCGGAGCCGATCCGAATCACTGAGTCTGATTGCCGACCCGACTGCGATGTGGCGGTGCTCTTCGTGTGGGAGCGGTGGATCTGCCTTCCATGCCATGTCGTAGGCGGCGACGAGATCGCCTTGGAGCCACAGGTTCCACGCTTCACTGGCTGCGGCGCTACTGCGGTACTGGGGCTCGTGGGACTCGAGGCCTGATCGGTTGCTGGCTCTGGCCCGCGTGAGATGCTCGCCATCTCCGGACATCATCCAGAGGATCGTCTCTCGCATCAGCTGAGCGACATCGGTGAAGACCGACTCGGTACCGGTGTCGAAGCCGTTCAGAGCGTTCAAGGCTTCTCCGAAGCGGCCTTCGAGCGTCAGGGAAGCAGCGTGGCCGGTCGTGAATCGTGCGAGGAGCCCACCGTGTCGCACCCGCTGGGACAACTCATACCCGCGGCGGCGTGAAGAAGCGAGGCCGGCGACTCCGTCGATGGCCTGGATGATGTTGAGGTTGTTGATGGCTCGAAGGATCTGATACGGCAGGGCGGCAGCCTCTGCCAAGCGAAGGGTCTCACGGAGCAGCGCCATCCCTTCGGTTGCGCGCCCGAGGTGAGAAAGTGCCGTGCCCCGCGTGTTCATCGCGTCGATCAGTACGGCGGTGCTGCCCGTCGCTTCTGCGGAGATCATGACCGACCGTGCCACGTCGGCCGCCTCCTGCATCTGGTTCGACCGCATGTGACCGCGAGCAAGCTCGGCGCCCAGAGCCATCATCTCCGGTTGGGTGGCTCGGTCGGGTTCGAAGACTGGGGCCATCGCGGCAACAGCGTCGAGCGGATCGTCCGCGTCGAGGAACGCGGTTCCCAGCACTCGCGATGCTCGCACGACATCTTCCCCGGAGCCATGTTCCGTATACCAGTCGAGGGCACGCCGGGCGTACTCGATGCCTTCTTCATGACGGAAGAGAGCGGACGCTGCCGGGGAGGCGAACTCCCAGAGGGCCGCCGTGCGCTCTTCCCCGCCGGGCACAGCCAACGCTTGCTCGACGAGGGCCAGCGCCTGAGCGTGGGAGCGTAGCTCCATTGCCCGCTGTGCGGCGCTCATGAGCGCCGCAAGGGCACGGTTCGCCAGGTCATCGTCCGGTTCGGTCTCGTAGGCGCTCATGTAGTGGCTGGCGATCACCGCTGCCGCCTCGACGGGAGCCGTACGTTCGTAGAACTCTGCGACCCGCAGGTGGCGTTCCTTGCGATCCACTTTGGCAATGCGCCCGTAGGCCACTTCCCGGATGACGCTCTGCACGAACTGGTACTGGCCCCGTTCGGGGGACCTCGGGTCGTTGTCGTGGTGGAGCAGCTCCTGGCGTGCGAGCTCTCGAAGTTTCGGAGACAGGTCTTCCTGCGGTTTGCCGGTGAGTGCCGTGAGGCCGTCGATCGTGAACGACAGGCCCAGCACCGCCGCATCCTGGACCAGCGAACGGCTCTCGTCGTCAAGACGATCGAGTCGAGCTCCGACAAGGGCGTGGAGCGAGTCCGGGAGCTGGACCTCTTCCAGTTCGCCGGACTGACGATAAGTGCCCCCTTCGAGGAGGAGGTCACCCTGGTTGACGAGCATGCGCACGTACTCGACGGCGTAGAGGGGGACACCGCCGGCGCGTTCAATGATCAGGGCAGCGAGCGAATCAGGGATGCCTGGGGCCAGGCCGGTGATGAGCTCGTGCATTTCACTGTTGCTGAGAGGCCCAAGATGCATGGACAGGAAGTGGTGACGGGCTGCTCCCCAGCCGGGGTGACGATCGAGCAGCTCGGGGCGGGCCAGCGTGATGATCAGGATCGGGTCCCCGCCGGACATGTCGACGAGCTCCTCGATGAACTCGAGCTGTCCGTCGTCCGCCCAATGGAGGTCTTCGAACAGGAGGACGGTGGTACCGGATGCAGCCACGCGCCTGAAGAACGTGCCCAGTGCCGCATAGAGCTCATTGCGGTCCCCGGACGGCATTTCCGCCAGACCGAGCAGACTCGCGAGACGTGGTTCGACCCACTGCTGCTCTTCCGGGTCGGGTATGAACTCTGCGACGGAGGTCCGCAGTTTCGTTCTTGCCTTCATCGGCTCGTCGGTCTCTGCGATGCCTGCTCGGGATCGGACCATCTCTGCCAGCGCCCAGAACGTGACGCCTTCTCCGTACGAGGGAGATCGACCCTGATGCCAGCGGAACACCTCGGCGAGCCCGTCCAGGTACTTCAGGAGTTCCCAGGCAAGCCTGCTCTTTCCGATCCCCGCTTCACCGACGATCGAGACCAGTCGCGCGGTGCGGTCTCGCGTGGTTGCGTGGACCTGATCCTTGAGCAGTCGCAGTTCATCGTCCCGACCGACGAAGGGCGGTTCCAGTACCGTCCACTTGCCGCGTCCTCCCCGCTCCCCGACGACGGAGACGGCTCGCCAAGCTGCGACCGGGGCCGCTTTGCCTTTCATCATCTGTTCGCCGACGGACGCATACCTGATCGCCGCTTCTGTGAGCCGTTTGGTCGTATCTCCAACGAACACCGTGCCCGGGTCAGCGGCGGACTGCAGCCTCGATGCTGTGTTGACGACGTCTCCGACAACGAGTCCCTTCTCGTTTCCACCCTTGCCGACCGAGGTTTCGCCCGACAGCACGCCGGCGCGCACGGTGAGCTCCGGAAGGTCGAGCTCATTACCCAGTGCGGAGACCGAATCCACCAGTTCCAGACCAGCGCGGACCGCCCGTTCGGCGTCGTCTTCTCGCGCCTGGGTCGTCCCCCAGAAGGCCGTGACGGCATCACCGATGAACTTGTCGACTTCTCCGCCGAACCGTTCGACGACCTCCCTGGCTCGATCGAAGTAGCGGGTGAGCATTGCCCTGATCTCTTCCGGGTCCCGTGACTCGCTGTAGGTGGTGAACCCAACCAGGTCGGCGAACAGGACAGAGACGAAGCGCCGTTCACCCGAATCACGAACCGGCGATGTTTCGACCGATCCTTGCTCGTCGGGATTGGTTGAACGCAGCGGGGATCCGCAGTTGGCGCAGAAGTTGTTGCCCGGGGGATTCTCTGTCTCGCAGGACGGGCAGGTCAGTGTGAGTGGAGCGCCACAGTTGCCGCAGAAGCGTGAGTCTGCCGGATTCTCGTGGTTGCAGGAGCCACAAGTGGTCACGATGAGCCCCTGAGCGGCAGGACGCCGTGCCGGGCTGCTCGATCCTGCTGCGCGGAGCTACGCAGTGCATTCCTGAGTGCGATCTCAACCCCAATCACCGTGCGGTCAGCCTACCGCCGGCCGACCGGTAAGCCCTGGAAACGGTCCTCACGTGCATCATCTGGAGCCGGGTCGATCGTTTGGTGATGCGGACCCTGCG
>CBEVHI010000152.1:0-5223 GCA_965549635.1 uncultured bacterium
GCGAAGCCGATCTGGAAACGGTCGATCACCTCCCGGTCATACCCGCGTCCACGCAGGTAGGCCCTCGCCTTGCCCGCATCGGCACTGGAGCGCAGCCGTTCGTTGTAGAAGTCGACCGCTGCACGCACCGCTTCGATCAACGCTTCCCGCTCACCCTTTCGGCGCGCGGCACTCGGATCGCGATGCAACGTGACCCCGACCTGCCCGGCCAGGTACTCGACCGCCTCGGCGAAGTCCAGACCCTGCGTCTCCTGCACGAACCGGAACACGTCACCTCCGGCACCGCAGCCGAAACAGTGATAGAGGCCCTGGGCGACATCGATCGACAGAGAAGGCGTCTTCTCCTGGTGGAAAGGGCAAATGGCCTTGTAGGTCCGCCCCGATTTCTTGACCGTGGTGACGGCACCGAGCAGATCGACGATACTGGTCGCGGATCGAACCCGTTCGATGTCGGTGCGCTGATAGGCCATCGCAGCGAGTGTAAACCGGCGGGCCACCGTCGGAAACGCCCCCGTAGAATGCCACGATGCACATCGGCTTCCTCAACCCGCAGGGCAACTTCGATCCGCAGGACCGCTACTGGACCCAACATCCTGATTTCGGCGGACAGCTCGTCTACGTCAAGCAGGTCGCCAACGCGCTCGTCGCCCTGGGTCACGACGTCGACATCCTCACCCGCAGGTTCAACGACCCAGACTGGCCCGGCTTCGCCGAGGCCGTCGACAAGTATCCGGACGGCGCCCGGATCGTTCGCCTCGATGCCGGAGATCCCGACCGGTTCGTTCGCAAAGAGGACCTGTGGCCGCTGCTTGCTCGGGACTGGGTTCCCAACATCCTCTCTTTCTACGGCGAGGACCTTCCCGATGTGTTCACTGCCCACTACGGAGACGGCGGGTTGAGCGGAGCAATGCTGCGTGCCAGAACGGGGATCCCGTACACCTTCACCGCCCACTCGCTCGGCGCACAGAAACGTGACGGTCTCGTCGTCTCCGGTGCAGCGGTCGATGAGGACCATTACCACTTCACCCGGCGTCTCGCCGCGGAGCGTGCAGCGATGAACCGCGCCGGAGTCATCGTCACTTCCACAGACCAGGAGCGGTCCGTTCAGTACGCCCACGCAGCCTATGCCGGTGCCATCGATCCAACCGACGATGAGCGCTTTGCGGTCATTCCTCCGGGCGTCGACCAGACGATCTTCTTTCCAGGGGATGCAGACAAGTCGACGGTCGAACGCATCGGCGCGTTTCTCGCCAGGGACCTCGACGTGGACCGCCTCAGCCTCCCGGCCGTGGTCGCCTCCTCCAGACTCGACCCGAAGAAGAACCACCGGGTGCTCGTCGACGCGTTTGGTCGGAGCGAGCAGCTCCGTTCTGTCGCAAACCTGGTGATCGTCACCGGCGCGCTCGCCGATCCGCTGCGCGAGGACGGTTCGGCCACGCCAAGTGAGCGAAGTGTCCTGGCCGACCTGCGAGCTGCGATCTCCGACGGTGGACTCGACGGCAAGGTGTCGGGTTTCGCCATCAGAGGACAGCGTTCCCTGGCCGACGCCTACCGGTTCTTCGCAAAGCGACGATCCGTGTTCGCCCTCACGGCCCTGTACGAACCCTTCGGCCTGGCCCCCCTCGAGGCCGCGTCCACCGGTCTGCCGGTCGTTGTCACCCGCAACGGAGGTCCGGTCGAGAGTTTCGGCGACAGCGAGTACGGGGTACTCGTCGATCCTTCCGATCCGAACGACGTGGCCCAAGGCTTGCTGCGGGCACTCGCCGAGTGGGACCACTTCGCCAAGGCGGGCCGGCGCCGGGTCCTCGACCGCTACACGTGGGAACGGACGTCGGAAGGCTATATGGTCGCGATCGGTCGAGCGCTCGCCGACCGGGCCATCCCCACCGAACCGATCCCCGAATTCACGAACTGACGATCTTGCGTCGCCGTTCCGTGAACAGGTCGGCCACACCGACGGCAAAGAGTGGCAGGAGCGGACCGGCGAACAGGCCCGCCTCCGTCACCGTTCTCAGTAGCGCAAAGACGTAGAGGGTGACGACGCCCACGGCGATCCAACGCCCCACTCTCGAGTGGCGCTCCGGCTCATACCTCAGGGCGATCACACCGCCGGCTCCGTATCCGGCCACCATCCCCGTCAGCACGTCTTGGGCAAGGGCGAGGATCGGAATCGCGACCACGACCGAGAGCAGCATCGCGATCACCGTCGCCGCCGCCGGACTCGGATGCTTCGATCCGAAGGCCAGCACCAAGAACGCGAAGGGGACGAGGGCGAGGCCGAGCGCAAACATACCCCCGGCCTCCGGTCCCCCTTCGGAACTGCCGGAGAGGAACGCCAGCAGTACCGCGATCGAGCTTCCGGCGGCAACTGCGGTCGCGAGGGTCAGTGCCAGCCACGTTCGTCGGGCTGATACCGCCTCATCGTCCAACGATCATCCCTTGACAGAACCGGCAGTCAGTCCACGCACGAAGTAGCGCTGCAGCGAGAAGAACACCGCCAATGGAAGAACCATCGTGATGAACGCGCCCGACGTCAGCAAGTGCCACGCCTCACCGCGAGTGCCGTTCAGCTCTGCCAGCGCCTGTGTGATGACCCGAACATCCTGGGTTCCGCCAAGGAACACCAAGGCGACCAGGAAGTCGTTCCACACCCAGAGGAACTGGAAGATCGTGAACGACGCCAGCGCAGGCACCGACAGCGGGATGATCAGCCTCCAGAAGATCGTGAAGTGGTTCGCTCCATCGATCTTGGCCGACTCGATCGTCGATGACGGCAGCGACCCGATGTAGTTCCTCAGGAGATACACCGCCAGCGGTAGCCCGAATCCGGTATGGGCGAGCCACACCGCCATGTAGGTGCCGGTGAGCTGAAGGTTCGGGAAGATCGTCACCCCCATGAAATGGCCACCACGCGAGTACAAGCTGAGGATCGGGATCAGCGCCATCTGCAGGGGGACCACCATGAGCCCGACCACGGCCACGAAGATCCACTGCCGTCCCTTGAAGTCCATCCACGCAAACGCATACGCGGCAAACGCCGCCACCGTGATCGGAATCACCGTCGCCGGGATCGACACCGCGAGGCTGTTCAGGAATGCGTTCCCGAACCCCACCGAAGTCAGGACATCGCTGTAGTTGGCAAGCGTCCACTGTGCCTTGTCGAACAGGTGGGGCAGAACGGTCCACCAGCCTGAGGTCTTGACGAAGTTCGGGCTCCGAAACGAACTGATGAGCAGTCCCAGCGTCGGGATCAACCACAGGACCACGACGATGATGATGGTCAGCTTGGACGGCAGCCGCTCGGTGAGTCGCTTGAAGAGCGGAGGACGATTGATGCGAGCCGTTGTCGTCGTCATCGGATTGCCTCCTCTTCCCTGAAGCGCTTCACGTTGAGCACCATGATCGGTATCACCGCAAGGAAGAGCACGACGGCGATTGCGGCACCCTTGCCGTTGTCGCGGAACTTGAAGAACCAACGGAGCATTCGCTCAGCGATCACTTCCGTGCCGTTCTGACCGTTGGTCATGACCCAGATGATGTCGAAGATCTTCATGGCGTTGATGACCATCGTGGTGGTCACCACCACGATGGTGGACATGATCGACGGTACAATCACCCGCCAGAACACCTGGATCTCTCTGGCTCCGTCTATGCGGGCCGCCTCCAGGATGTCATCGGGCACGGCCTTGATCGCCGCTGACAGGATCACCATCGCAAACCCGGTCTGGAGCCACACCATGACCACCATCAGCAAGAGGTTGTTCCATGGTGCTTCCTGCAGCCATGCGACGGGCTGCTTCCCGAGGCTCACCATGATGCCGTTGAGGAGCCCGATCTGGCTCCCGAATCCTTCCGGTCGGAAGCTGTAGACGAACCGCCAGACGATGGACGCGCCGACGAACGACACGGCCATCGGAAGGAAGATCAGCGACTTGGCGAACGCCTCACCGCGCTGCAGGCGGTCGGCGAGCGTCGCAAAAGCCAGGCCAACCCCCACGGTGAACAGCGGGATGGCGATCACCCACCCGAGGGTGTTGCGAATCGACCGCAACATCGCCGGATCGCTGAAGACGAACTTGTAGTTGTCCAGCCCGACGAAGCTGTCCGATGTCGCGTCCTTGAAACTCAGGATCGTCGTGTTGATCGCCGGGTACACCAGGAACACGGACAGAATCACCAGCGCAGGCCCTACGAACACGTAGGGTCGTACCCGTTCCTGGACCTTGTCGGAGAACTGGCTCACCGCGAAGTCCATCGCCCAGAACAGCACGAAGATTCCACCGACGCCAACGACGATGGCGACGAGTGCAAGCACCAGCTTCGGAGCGTCACTGTTGCGCAGGAACTGGAACGTCACCCAAAGCAGAACGAAGGCCAGGATCGGCACCCCAAGCGAAGCGACCAAGCGAAGAAACCCCACCCAGACCGATCGCGCAGCGCGCTCTGCGGTCGAGGAATCTGACTTCAACTCAACGCTCAACGACGCTCCTCTCGACGCTCGGTCTGACTATACAGAAAGGGAGGCGGCCGATGCGGCCGCCTCCCGGGTATTTGATTCCTTTTCGTCCTACGAAGACGGCCAGGAGTCGTCGACAGTCTGGAGAATGCCGTCGAGTGAGCCGGGCCCACCCTTGACATAGTCGTTCATCGCGGTCCAGAACGTGCCTGCACCAACAACGGACGGCATCAAGTCGGACGCATCGAAACGTGCACCGTTGATCTTGAGGGCATCAACGACCGCGCCGGCCGCCGTGGCGGTGATGGCATCCTTGTAGCAGTCAGGACCGACATTGACGTTCGGCGAAATGCGCCCAGCGTCGGTGCCGCCCTGCGCACACTGCAGATCCGTTGAGATGAAGTCGTTGAGGAACTCTCGCACCTCAGGACGATCGTTGAAGATCGCTCCAAGCTCACCGGCAATCAGTGCGCCCTTCTTGCCAGGGTCGATGTCCGGAAACGCGAACACGTTGTAGTCGGTGCCACCGACCAGCTCACGCCCGTCTGCAGCATCGAAGAACTGGGTGATGAACGAAGCCTGCCGGTGCATGAAGCACGCCGGCGGGGCATTGAACATCGGGTCCGGGGCATCACGGAAGTCGATCGCAGGGATCTGTTCCGCGCCACCGAGGACATAGCCGTCTGCGAACGCCACATCACCGAGCAGTTCAAAAGCTCGCTTGACTTCCGGGCTCGAGAACGCCAGATCGTGGCTGACCCACTGGT
>CBEVHI010000153.1:0-5213 GCA_965549635.1 uncultured bacterium
ATGACCACCGTGCTGTCATCGAGAGCACCCGAAGGAAGCTGTTCTACGAGTTCTGCGGCATCTGTCGCGATCGCTTCTTCCAGCGCTGGGCGAGCAGGGTGATCAGAGAATGCGGCGATGGCGCCAACCGTTCGACGCGCCCGGTCGAAGCGATCGAGCAGCCATGAAGCAGGTCGGGCCGGAACATTCATGAAAGAGAGCCCGTGGAAGTCCTCATCGATCAGTCGCGTCAGGGTGCCCCAGTCGCGATCGTCGAGGAACGGCTCTGTGTCGTCGGCGAAGAACGCCGGCTCCCAGCCGAGTCGCCGTTGCTCCTGCGAGATCCTTCGCATGAGGTGGACATACGGATAGTCATCAATCTGGATCGTCGGCGCCAGACCGAATTCGGTTCGTGCCACGTGCGGCGACAGCCAGTCGAGGTACCGACGGATCTCCGACTTCCCCGAAGCGGGAAGGGCGAGCAACAGGACGACCTCAAAGACAGGATCCATGATTCGCAGGGTAGACAAAGGGCCGGGTGTCGGCGGAATCACTGCTCCACGTCGCTGGTATCCTTCACCGTCGCCTCAAGAAGTGTGGAGTATCGATGTCCAGCCGTGCACGACAGATCATCGCCGGTGCGATCACGCTGCTGCTTGCAGGGATCGTCGTCGCCGGACTGATTGCGGGTGACCCGACCCCCGAGGATCGTGTCAACAGTCTCGGTCAGCGCATCAAGTGCCCGGTCTGCCAGGGGGTGACGATCGGCGAGTCGCCGTCCGAGACGGCACAGACGATGATGGCAATCACCCGGGAGAAAGTTGCCGCCGGCTGGAGCGATGACCAGATCATCCAGTTCTTCGAGGACCGCTACAACACCGCCATCCTGGTCGATCCACCCTTCGCCGGAAAGACCCTCCTCGTCTATCTCCTCCCCATCGTCGCGGTGATCGGAGGGGTAGCGCTCATCCTGTCCAGAATGCGATCACGCCGCAGGGAAGTGTCATGACCGACCCCAGCACCGAACTGCGCGCCCGACTGACCGAGCGCCGGGACCTGATCGCCAGAGACATCGAAGAACTCGCCGACCAGGTCGACAGCGGCGAGATCGACGAGGAAACGGCAACCCGACTCCGAGCCGCCTATGAAGAGGACCTTGCCGAAGCAGAAGCTCACCTTCAGGAGCTTCCCGCGGCCTCCGAGATAGCTACCGATTATCAAGCCGACGAAGCGGACGAAACAACCGGAGTTTCCAAGAAGCGGATCTTGTGGGGGGCCGGGATCCTGGTTGCTGCCTTCACGGTCGTGCTCGTCGTTCTCGTCAGCTCGGCGCAAACGCCTTCCTCCACCGGCGCGGCTGCACCGGCGATCGACCCTTCCACGGCTACGTTCGAGCAGATGGAAGCGGCCGTCGCCGCCAACCCGAACATCATCGGCATGCGCATCGCCCTGGCCGACCAGTACTTCGAAACCAATGACTTCTCCAACGCGCTCAATCACTATCTGACGGTGCTCGACCAGAGTCCCTCAGATGACGAAGCCAGCCATGTGCTCGGTCGTGTTGGGTGGCTCGCCTATGTGACCGGCCAGAGCGACGCTGCGATCCAGTACATCGACCAGGCACTCGAGCGAGACCCCTCCAACCTGGAGGCGACATTGTTCCTTGGCATCGTCGACCTGTACGGCCTCGAGGATCCAGAGTCGGCGATACCACTGCTGGAGCAAGTGCTGGCTGAGCCGAATCTGCCGGAGCAACTCCGCACGGATGTCGAGAGTGCCCTCCAAGAGGCAAAGTCCCAAGTCGGAGGTTGATCCGTTCTTGTGACGCTCGCCCCGGACTATCCCGGCCAAGCGTCACAAGAAGGGTTTAGGAGTAGAACAGGGCCGCCGGCGCGTCGTCGGGAATGCTCGGGTGCCGCGGTGGAACCGGTTCCAGGCGCTGGTAGGGAGCACCGACGGCGGGGCGGAGATCCTCGTCTCCACGGTTCGGCCAAAACGCCATCGCCCGCTCGCTCATCGCCGTGATCGTCAACGACGGGTTCACCCCTGGGTTGGCAGTAATCGCGGCGCCGTCGACGACGTGGAGTCCGGCGTGACCAAACACCCGCTGGTACGGATCGATCACGCCGCGTTCGGGTGAATCCCCGATGCAGGCTCCACCGATCGGATGCGCAGTGAGCGGAGCGTCGAGGAGGACCTCGTTGATGCTGCTACCCGGATCGCCTCCGATCAGGTCGGCAGCGATCCGCGCTGCTTCGTTCGCGACAGGGATGTAGGTCGGGTTGGGTTTGCCGCTCTCCTGGTCTGTGGTCAGGCGTCCCGATCGCGTGCGCAGCAGGCGAAGGCTGTTGTCGTGGCTCTGCATGACCAGCAGGATGATCGTCCGCTCCGCCCAGCGGTAGACCGACATCGAACGAAGGAACTGCACCGGATGCATTGCCGCCTGTCCGAGAAACCGCAGCCACCGAGGCCCGGCCCCGCCGCCATCGACCATCATTGTCGTGAGCAAACCCATCGCGTTGCTGCCCTTCTCATAGCGGACAGGTTCGATGTGCGTGTGCTCGTCCGGCTGGAACGACGAACTGATCGCCACACCCTTGGAGTAGTCGACTTCGACGGTGCGGGCCAGGGCACCCGTCAACGCTTCTGAGTTCGTGCGGAAGTGGCGTCCGAGCCGAGGTGACAGATCGGTCAGCCGTCCTTCGTCACGGAGTCTGAGGAGGAGTCGCATGGTTCCCAGGGCGCCTGCCGAGAACACCACCTGCTCTGCCGTGAAGGATCGACGGCGATGTCGCAACCATGCACCGGGACGTTCAGTCATGACCCGATAGCCACCGCCTTCCAGCGGCACAACATCTCTCACGTGATGCTCGGCCAGGATCTGTGCTCCGTTGCGCTCCGCCAGATGGAGATAGCTCGTATCGAGGCGATTCTTGGCGTGGTAGCGACAGCCGGTCATACACCCACCACAAAGAACACATCCTGTCCGCTCGGGGCCGGAACCACCGAAGTACGGATCGGGTACGGTGACCCCCGGCTCACCGAAGTACACCGCGACGGGGGTGGACTCGAAGGTGTCTTCCACACCCAGCCTTTCGGCGACCTGACGCATCACCCGGTCGGATGGCGTCTCCACCGGGTTCGGCTGCACCCCGAGCATCCGCCTGGCCTGCTCGTAGAAAGGGGACAGCTCGGCTCGCCAGTCGGTGATTCCGTCCCACTGCGGGTCGAAGAACGCCTCTTCGTGCGGTTCGTAGGCGACGTTGCCCCACACCAGCGAACCTCCTCCGACCCCGGCACCAGACAGCGCCATCACGTCCTTGAGCAGGGTGATGCGCTGGATCCCCCGCATCCCGATCTGTGGGAACCACAGGAACCGTCGCAGGTTCCAACTGGACTTCGGGAGAGTCTCCTCCGTCCATCGCTTCCCCGCTTCGAGGACACCGACCCGATACCCCTTTTCGGTCAGCCGCAGCGCGCTGACGCTCCCACCAAACCCCGAGCCGATCACCATCACGTCGTAGTCGAAACTCATGGGACCGATGGTATCTCTCTCGACGAGAGGATGAAGGCCAGGACTCCTGAATCGCCGAGACCTTCGAGAGTCTCGGTCAGGGGTGCTCACAGGGCCCCAACAGCGTTCAGCAGTTCGGTGACCACGTCGAGCGGCAGTCCCATGACGGTGAAGAAGTCTCCTTCGATTCGATCGATAAGGATGGCACCGAGCCCTTGGGCCGCATATGCGCCGGCTTTGTCGAGGGGTTCACCGGTCTCCACGTACGACCGAACCACGACCGGATCGAATGGCTGCATCCACACCGACGTCACACTGGAGCGCTCCTCGGTCCACTCACCGTTGGTCAGTGCGATGCAGGTGAGGACCTCGTGACGGCGACCGGCCATCGTCTCGAGCATTCTCTCGGCTTCGTTCGGGTCGGCTGGTTTGCCGACGGCGGCGTCGTCGACAATCACGACGGTGTCAGCGCCGAGCACCCAGGCGCCCGGATGCCGGGATGCCACGGCCTCGGCCTTTGTGCGAGCCAGGCGTGACGCATAGCTGCGTGGCGACTCCCCAGGAAACATCGCTTCATCAACCGCCGGCGGATCCACTACGTGAGGGATGCCAGCCATCTCCAGTAGCTCGTGACGGCGCGGAGAGCCGGAGGCGAGGATCAGCGGCTCATCCACCGAGAGCCTCCCGAAGGCCCGCGTCCACGCGATCCACAACCGCTTTCCATGTGAAGACTCGCTCCACATGTTCCCTCCCCGCCAAACCCATGGCCTTTCCCAGGTCCGGATCCGCAGCCAGAGCGCGGAGCGTGGATTGGAGTTGCTCCTGGTTGGAGACGACGAAACCGGTTTCGCCGTCTTCGACCGTCTCCGGAGCGCCCCCGCTGGCACCGGCGATCACTGGAAGCCCCGTTGCCGCGGCTTCGAGGTAGACGAGACCAAGGCCCTCCACCTCGAGCCCCGCCCACCGGGACCGCACCGGCATCGCGAAGGCATCCATGCGCCGGTAGGCAGCGACGAGTTCGGCTTGCCCGCCGCGAATGAGGAAATCGGTCGGCACGGCCAGACGGCGGGCGAGACTCCGAAGCCTGCGCTCCCGGCGACCCCATCCGACCATGACGGTTCGCGCCGGCAGACCCTCGGATCGGAGCGAAGAGACCGCCCGCAGCACATCCGCATGTCCCTTCCTTCGTACGAATCTGCCGACGCAGCCCACCACGAAGCCGTCATGCTCTATGGAGTCAGGCGCGAACGTGTCGATGTCGACGCCGGCGCCAACCCAGGTGACCGGCACCCCGAAACGCTGTTGAACCTGGCCCTTCGTGTACCGACTCACCGAGAAGCGTGCACTCGCCCTGGCCACCGTGTTCGCGTATCGCCGGCGGATCACCGGCACGGCCGCCGGAACGGTGATCTCGGCCCCATGGAGCAGGAGCGCGTAGGGTACGCCGGTTCGCTCGGCCACCATCGGTCCGACGAGGGCGAGTGGGAACGCGGCGTACAGCACGAGATCGGGGTTGGAGCTCTCGACGTGGTCTGAGATCCAGGAAGTGGCTCTACGAGTCGGCTGGAGAGCACGGTCATATCGAGCGACTCGCGGCTCCCCGAGAGCGTCTCTGTGTGCAGGAGCCAGAATGTCGACATCCCAAGGGGCGTGCGATAGGAGGCCGTCGAGGTACCGCTGAATGCCACCGGGTGCCGGAGGGAAGTCGTTCGTGACGAGT
>CBEVHI010000154.1:0-5206 GCA_965549635.1 uncultured bacterium
GAAATCCCTTGTGTTTGCAGGGGATTTCGCTAGTTCAGGGTTGGCGTGGGATGAGGTCGAGTCCGTCGAGAGTCCGCGGAAAGTCCGCGAGAGATCGCGTCCAGGTGGTTTCGGAGGGGGCGTTTGCCGCGGCCTTGTGGGGGCTTCGAGGAGATGCCCTGGACTGTGCCAATCCAACCGACCATGTCGATGCAGGGGTTGCCCCAGTGTTCGCTTCGGAGTGACTCGGGTTGCGGCGGCCGACGACAGGCCCGGTTGTGACTTGCGTGCCGAAACCGCCGTTCTGTGCCAGGATCGACCCTGGCATGGCGGCAGACAACAAGCACACCATCGGGGCATTCGCGGTCATTGTGGATGAAGGTGACCGCGTGCTGGTGTCACATCGACGAGACCTGGACCTATGGAATCTCCCCGGAGGACAGGTCGAGGTTGGCGAGCTGCCCGACGCTTCCGTAGTGCGCGAAGTGAAAGAAGAAACGGGGCTTGATGTCGAGATGGTGCGTCTCACAGGCGTGTATGGGCGGACGGATGGGAGAGCCGACATCGTGTTCGCGTTCTTGTGTCGTGTCGTCGGTGGTGTGCTCACGGGCACCGACGAGGCGGATCGTCATGAGTGGTTCGCCGTGGACGACCTCCCCGCGAACACAATCCCGAAACATGTGGCCCGCATCAGGGACGCGCTGCTCCGGGAGTCTGAGCCGCTCTTCCGTGTGCTCACCGAGCTGTCAGGGCGTGAGTGGTTGGAGACTCTCCGCGCAACAATGTGACAAAGTCAGCGCTACATCCACTCGTTGGCGGAGCTGACGCCGTTGTTGACTGTTTGATGAGCAGGAGAGGCGGAGAGCGGCTTCGAGACGCCTTCGGTTCAGAGGGGCTTGGTGTACCACTCGGTCACGACGGTGCAGCCCGCAGCGGTGAGCGTCGTCCGTTTGGGGGTGTCGTTGGGGCCGCAGACCACGACGATCTGGGCAGCGCCGCGAGCCCGTGCCGTCTCGGTGATCGTTTCCAGAAGAGCACGCCCGACAGACGCCCACGCATCGGGGGTGTCCATCACGAAGTCGTCGATCATGCAGGTCTTGCCACGCGGGTCGTAGACCGGGGGCGAGTCGACGAGCGTGCCGATGGCGAACCCTCGTACGACGCCGTCGTCGTAGACGAGGGAGATCGTATCGTCGGTGTCGATCAGGTCGGCGATGAACGCGGCGTGTAGCTCACGGGCGTCAACGGCCGGGTTGTGAAAGACGGGGTTGTACCCGGCGTACTGCTCCCGTTTGCGCGCTGCCAAGTCTGCGATGGCGTTGACATCGCCGCGTGTTGCCTCTCGAACGCTCACTATCTCACCATAGTGACGAGGGCAGTCTGTGGATCGAGTGTGCTGTTTGGGACGGCGAGGTGGTCGGACTCGAACTCGCCGATGACCTGCTCGAAGCCTCGCAGGAGGCGCTCGCCGATCGGCCCGAGGTCCCGGTCCGGCTTGAGCGGACGCTGATGGACCGGATCCCGTTCCCCGACGAGTTCTTCGACGGGGTGGTCAGCGAGTTCATCGTCTACCCCACGCCCCAGGCGACCGACATCGGTCAGCGGGAGATGGCGCGGGTGCTCCGTCCGGGCGGGGTGATGACGATCACAGACGTCATCGTTCCCACCGGACCGCCGCCGGTGGTGCGGGCAGACCTGTTCGCGGCGGGGCTCGACTACTTGTGTGTCGCCACGCCGGAGGACTTTCGGGGTTGGATGGAAGACGCCGGGCTGGTCGACGTCGAGGTGCTCGATGTCACCGACGTCGTGCGACCTGTCTGGGAACGGCGCCTCTCCGACCCGTCTGTTGCTTCGGCGGTTCGTCATCTGCTCGGGTCCGGGTCGTGGAGCCTCGGGCACGGCCTCCAATACATCCGGGTGCGAGGAACCAAACCGACCTGAGCTCTCCGGGATCTCGATGTTGCAGGTCCCGCTCAACGGTCACGATCGGCCGGGTCTCGGCCCAGGAGTCCGGTCACCGACTCTCTCATGCCCGTCCGTCTAGCTCCAGCGACCGGCCCTCGGGTTCCACGCGCCGGCGGCGGTGCCGTCGAGGAGTGGGTCGAGGAACGGTGTCACGATGGCGAGCGCGTCGTCGAGGGTGAGTGCGGTGTCCAGGAGAGACCGGCCGGCCTCCGGCGCGTAGCCCCTCTCCCAGAGTTCACGATCGGGAACAGAAAACGTGGCCGGGAGGTCGATGCGGCGTCGGTTGGCCTCCGACCTGAGCGCGTCGTACTGTTGATCTGCCTTGACGGTTGCTTCTGAGACGATGGCGACGAGGTCCACGAGATCCTTGAATCGGGTCGATGGGACGTGCTTGGTGCCGTAGGTCTGCAGGATCGCGGCCACCTTGTCGGCGATGTGATCGACGAGCGGATAGACGACGTAGCCGTGCTGTTCGACGTCTGGCATGGCGACACGGGCGAGAGCTGGCACCCGCTCGGGCTGTCCGGTGAGACGGATCTCGGATCCGACGAGATCGACGTGAAATGTGGACCACACGGTTGCGCCCACTGTGGCTGTCGCCGGTAGACGGACACCAGCAGCACCTGCGGTGAGCGTCTGCCTCGGTCCGATCTCGAACCGGAACCAGTCTGCGATGTCCTGTTGCGCCGCCTGCCGCAGCTCGGCCTCGGCCGCCTCCAGAGCAGCGGATCGGTACAGGTCGACATCGATCGTCTCCCGCACACCAAGGTTGCGAGCGAGGAGCGCGGTCGCGCCCTTCACGATCCAGCCGTCGTCGATGAGGTAGAGGCGCTCGAGCAGCCGGTCGTAGGCGATCTGCCGCTGAAGCTGAGGCAGCGACCAGCGGCTGGTGTTCGCCATGGCACGCAGCTTGTCGTTCAAGGCACGGCGAAACGCGGTCGGGCTGCCGTACGACCGACCGCCGGCCATCACCTGCTCCCGCCGCTAGGCGATTCCGGTGGAGACTCGGAGCCATGCACGACGTGGCTTCTTGCCTCGTTGATCCACTGTGCCGTGTCTGGATCCTCGACGAGCTCGAGGAGCCAGCGGAGGAGTGCGAGGCCATCACCCCGTCGGAGACCGAAGCGAGCGGCGAGAGGAGCCAGGGAGTCGGCAAACGTGCCCGGGTAGTCGTAGACGCCCCTGATGGCATCGGCGATCACGGTGGCTACCGCTTCGGGGTCCTCGCGGTCCCGCAGGAGATCGGCAACGATACGAGACGGCCTGGTGACCGGAAGGCCGCGAAGCTCGATCCATTCATGCTCTGCGATAGGTCGCCGGTGGAGCCGCACGTCGACCCGTCGTGTCTGCCGTCTCGAAGGCAGCGTGAACTCGTGGATATCCGCCGGGAGATGCCCGAGTCCATAGAGCGCCGCGGCTGAACGGTGCGACACGACTCCCTGGTCCGGTGTTCGTTCCCATGCTGGGATGTCAGGGGCGAGTTGGAGCCAGGCGGCACGCAGTGCGGCGTGATCCGGCAGGGGAGCGCCCGCCAGGTGGTACACGCCGTGGGCGACCCGTTCGAGGATCGAGCCGTCCGCGGCGAGACGGTCGAACGTCGATCGCGGTACGCCGGCCTTCTCGGCCTGGGCGCGCGTGACCAGACCCCATTGGTCCTCGGCGAGTTCCGCGAGGCGACGTACGGTGCTGGTTCGAGCCATGGCTGCATAATACCCCATAAATGGATGAAAGTGCAGTATTAAATGATGGATGCTTCTGCAATATCTATCAGTTACGGGGGTAAACGCAGTATGACTAGAGTGCAGCATCCTCAGGTCTCGATCCCGATGACCGCGGACGCGACCTGAGTCGGCCGGGGACTTGAGAGTGATCGTCTTCGCGCAGCTTCGAGGGCGTCGGCTGCCTCCCGGTCCCTGCCTTCGAATAGGTGCCCGTAGACGTCGTAGGTGGTCCGGATCGAGGCGTGCCCGACTCGTTGAGAGATGACATAGGGATCTTCTCCCTCTGCGATGAGGAGGGCGACGTGGGTGTGGCGCAGGTCGTGGGGGCGCATCGGTTCACCGACGGACTCCCGGACCGCCGGGTACCAGACCCGCCGGCGGAACAGGTGTAGGCGCAGCGGCCCGCCTTCCGGCGCAGTGAAAACGAGCCGGTCGAGACCCGGGTACGTGGCCAGGTGAGCGGCGAGTTCGTCGGCGAGGAACGCCGGGAAGGTCACTGTTCGACGGGAGGCCGCCGTCTTGAGCGGCTCTTCGACACGAAGCTGTCGGCGCAGCAGGTCGAGACGGTCGATGCGCAGAGCGGCGAGCTCTCCGGGACGCAACCCCGTGTAGGCGCCGGTGAGCACGAAGGCCCTGTATCGAGGCCGGATGGTTTCGGCAAGCTGCTCGACCTCCTCGATCGAGAGGAAACGCTTCTCGGACTGCTCGATCTTGGGCAACTCGATCCTGCGACACGGCGACCGTGCCAGGCGCCCGTCCTCGACTGCCAGCTCGAGGGTGAGCTGCAGGAGGGTGTAGGCGCGCCGGATCGTGGAGGGGGAGTAGCCGCCGGCGATGAGGTCGGCGATCCAGGCTCTCACGTCCCCGCGTTCGATCGCCGAGAGAGGCAAGTGCTCGAAGGTGGGCAGGATCAGGCTGCGGATGACCGAGCCATCGCTCGCCCGGGTCGAGGCGGCCAGGTGAACACGACCGGCCTGCACGATGTCGTTCCACTCGCCGAAGGAGATCCGGGCGAGCCGGGGGTCGGTCCACTCGCCTCGTAGCTTGTCGGTCTCGACGGTGGCGAGGAACGCCTCGCCGTCGACCTTGCGGCGGAAGTTGCGGGCCCGTTCCCGTCCGTTGGGCACCCGGTAGCGGGCCTGCCAGGTGCCGGCCTTCGTCTTGCGAATGTGTGCCATGAGAGATCCTTTCACCGGGCCTGGCATCGGCCACTGGGTTCGACACCGGGAGCCCCGCGCTCCGAACCTATCAGCCGAGGGTGACACCGTGGCGGGCGGCCTGATCCGACCCGATAACCCTCAACTTGCCCTCGAACCCTGTCACCAGAGTGTCAGCAACCCTGTCATCAGAGTGTCAGTAGCCCTCCAACCGCTCCTCGTGCATGCCGGGCGATCGACGACCGGTCGTTCCGGACACATGGGTGACAGCGTTTCGGAGAGAGGGGTGACACCGCCGGATTGGCTGCTGCAAGCTGGCCTTCGAGGGCAGCGAGGGGCGAGGTCCGCTTCATGCGTTGCCGTGCGTGGCTGCTGTTTGGCGGC
>CBEVHI010000155.1:0-5148 GCA_965549635.1 uncultured bacterium
GGTCGAGCGGGAACCTCCAGGTCTTCAACCGGTCCCCATCTCGTCGTTTGTCGAGGAAAAGCCCCTCGACATCCCATCCGTCATCGAGCAACGCACGCACCGTACGCCGAACTCTCGGGTCGCGGGCGAGATGAGATTGAGAGATGACCAACACGCGGCCCACTCGCCTACACGCCCCTTCGACCGAGCACCGCAGGAATCGTCCGCAACAGGATCTCGAGGTCGAGCCGGAGTGACTGACGTTTCACATAGTCGAGGTCGTACTCGACAATCCGGGCGAACGGAAGCGACCCGCGGCCATTGACTTGGGCAAGACCGGTCATGCCCGGTTTCACCGTCAATCTTTTCGAAGTTCGCTCGTCGTACATCTCCACTTCGTATGGAATCGGGGGGCGTGGCCCCACGAGCGTCATGTCCCCGCGGAGTACGTTCACCAGGTTGGGGAGCTCGTCGATCGACGTCAGGCGAAGTATTCGACCCACACGCGTCACCCGCGGATCGTCCAGGAGAAACAACGGATCTCCCTGCTCGTTCTCTCGCGCCTCCGCGTTCCCTTCGACCAAGCTCTCGTAGTACGCGCGGTGAATGCTGTCATCCCCATCAGCCACCATCGATCGGAACTTGAGCATCGTGAAGGGCTTCCCGTCAATGCCGATTCTCACCTGGCGAAAGAAGATCGGTCCCGGGGTGTCGAGGCGGATTGCAGCTGCGAAGAGCGGAAAGAACGGCACCGATATGATCAGGACAGCCAAGCTCACCAGCAGATCCACGGCTCGTTTGGCGAAGAGATACAGGTGCCGGCGCCCGCTGCGCTCAGTCTTCATTGCCGGGCAGCAAGTACCCGGGCCGGCTCGGAGAAGACGACGGGTTCGTGCAGTTCGGAGGATTGCTTCACTGCATCAGCCAGAGCAACGGCATACAGGCCGTCCAGCATGGAGACGTACTCGAAGGTCTCACCCCGGATGGCCCGCATGATCCCTGTGAGCTCGGTTTCGAGCGGCTCCGCTCGATCCACTCGGTATCGGACCATGTTCCCTTCGCTTACCCCCTGTCGACCGGTGGCGTCGGACCAGTACCCGACGTCTGCGTTCTCGTGGAAGTAGAAGTTCTGGCCGAGCAGGTCGACGACGTACATCCCACCCTCACCAACCACCCGCATCTCCCTGATCTTGACCGGGGTCAGCCAGTTGACGTCGAACAGGGCGATCGAGCGATCGTCAAAGCGCATCAGCCCAGAGAACAGGTCCTCGTGGCTGCGATGCATCCGGCGAGCAGTCTCGGCGAACACGCGCTCGACCTTGCGATCGACAAGGTAGCGAACGGCGTCGAAGTCATGGGTGGCAAGGTCTGTGACGACACCAACGTCGGTGATCCGAGCCGGGAGCGGCCCTGTCCGGTTCGCTCTCACCTGGAAGATGCGCCCCAGCTCTCCCGACCGGAGGCCCCGCTTGGCGGCCAGGAGGGCGGGGTTGTAGCGCTCGACATGGCCGACGCTTGCAACCCTCCCTTCGGTCGCAGCCAATTCGACAAGTCGAGTCGCACCGGCGACGTCGGCAGCAAGCGGTTTCTCGATCAGAATGTGCAGACCACGCTCGAGCACCGCCACGGCGACCTCCACATGGAGATACGTAGGCACGGCGACCACGACGAGTTCGAGATCCTCCTCGGCCAGCATGCGGGTGTAGTCGGTATACGCACGTGGGCTCCGTGACCGGGTGGCGCGGTCGAGTGCCGCTTCGGACGGATCGGCCACGGAACGCAGGTCGACACCCGGAAGCCTGTTGAGGACTCGGACGTGGTTCTGCCCCATGTTCCCCAAGCCGATCACGCCAGTGCGGACGGGCTCGGCATACGTTCCAGTCCGTTCGGCCATCCTCACCTCCGACCGCTTTGTTGCCTCGATGCGGCGCCAGCGCCACCGCTTGGACTGCCGCCCTGGCCAACCCCAACGTAGGTGTGACCTCCGGCAGTCACATCGGCGGGATTCAGGCAATTCCTCCCGTCGACGACAAGCATCCTAGGCGACCCTGACCACTGAATGTGCTGATACTGGGCATGGTCGGTGACGATGACGACAGCGTCCACTCCTTCGCCGCGCCACGGCACGAATCCCAGATCCTCGAGTTCCTCGGTCGAGAAGACGGGATCTTCGGCAACCACCACTGCCCCAAGACGTTCCAGAGCGTCCCTGGCGCCGAACGCGGGAGAACTCGCCGACTCCTTCACCCCACCTCGGTAGGCCACGCCCCGCAACAGCACCGTTCTGCCTTCGACCCCTCCAAGTACTTCGGCGATGCGGTCCACAACCCACGCCGGCATGGCCTCGTTGATCTCGCGAGATGCCTTGATGAGTTCGGAACCGGAGGTCGAATACTGGAGCAGATGCGGGTAGTGCGGTATGCAATGACCTCCCACACCGATCCCCGGAGCGTGAATGTGCGAAAAGGGTTGCGAGTTCGCCGCTGCAATCACATCGGTGACGTTGACGTTCCATTCGTCCGCGAATTTGGCAAGTTCGTTCGCGAACGCGATGTTGATGTCCCTGTATGTCGTCTCCGCAAGCTTGACCATCTCCGCGGCCTCGCTGCTTCCCAGAGATCTGACTTCGACAGGAAGGAACCGGTCGTAGAAAGCGGTTGCAGCACCCATCGATGCCTCGTCGACTCCGCCGACCAGCTTGGGGTAGCGTTCGAGATCGGACCAGATGCGTCCCGAATAGACCCGCTCCGGGCTGAAGGCAACCAAAGAGGTGGGTTGCTCTGCTTGGAGCGCGGCGGCGAAGCGAGTGCGCGTTGTGCCGACCGGCACCGTCGTTTCGAAGATGATCAGGATCCCCGGTGACACGTGGGGTGCTATCGCGGCGACCGCCCCATCAATAGCGGTGAAGTCGGGCGCTCCCCCGCTGGCAAGGAGCGGAACGAGAACGATGACGACCTCGGTCGCACTCATTGCTTCAGATGGATCCGTCGTTGCCCTCAGGCTCCCCGACGTGACGAGTTCCTCGAGCGCTTCATCCATCCCCGGTTCCGGCCCAACCGTGCTGACCCCCGCGTTGACGCGCTCGACCACCGACTCGTTGGTGTCATACCCGACCACGGTGGCGCCTTTGGCGGCGTAGTAGCAGGCCACAGGCAGACCCATTTTCCCAAGGCCGACAACCGCCAGGTTTGTCATGCCAGGTCGCTCGCAATGGAGCCGGCGACTTCGACGATCCTGTCGACCTGGTCGTCGGTCACCTTCGGGTGAACCGGCAGACTCAGAACCTGCTTCGAGTAGGCCTCCGCGGTCGGACACTGGCCTGGGCTACCCCCGAACGACGGCTGGAGATGAACGGGCGTCGGGTAGTACACATCGACACCGACGCCGCGGTCGTGGAAACCTTTCACGACGGTGTCGCGCAGTTCGGCGGGCACCCTGACGGTGTACTGATGGTAGACGTGGTAGGCATCGGCGGGGGTCTGAGGCTTGACGAAGAAGTCCGGCAGCATCTCGTCGAAGCGTGCGGCAATCGAGCGACGCCGCAGGGTCGCATCCGCCAGCTTGGCAAGCTGGACGCGCCCGATGGCCGCGGCAATCTCGGTCAAGCGGTAGTTGATGCCCCACGTCACATGGCGGTAGCGAGTCTCCATGCCATGGTTCCGAAACAGTTTCGCCGTCTGAGCCGTTTGCTCAGTCGAGGTCGTGACGACTCCACCCTCGCCGCTCATCATGTTCTTCGTTGCGTAGAGCGAGAAGGCGCCAATTCCCGCGGTCCCTGCCGTCCAGGGGCCACGTCTGGCAAGATGCGCTTGTGCCGCGTCCTCGATCAAGGCCAGTCCACGTTCGGAGGCAAACGCCCACATCTGGTCCATGTCCGCCATGAGTCCATACAGGTGGACCGGCATGACGGCAGCGGTCCTCTCGGAGAGCATCGACGCTGCGCCATCCAAGTCGAGCAGGTAGTCGTCGCCGATGTCGGCAAACACTGGCAGAGCACCGGTGGCCAGAACTGCGTTAGCCGATGCGGCGAAGGTAAAGGCCGGCACTATGACCTCGTCTCCGGGACCAACGCCGGCCGCGTGGAGCGCCACATGGAGCGCGGCAGTCCCGTTTGCGACAGCGATCGCGAATCGAGCCCCGTGAGCGGCAGCGAACTCCTCTTCCAGCGCTGCCACCTCCGGACCTTGTGCGAGTCGCCCAGAGCGAAGGACGCGAAGTACCGCTGTTTCCTCGGCTTCACCGATGTCGGGCGCGGCTATTGGGATGAAATCCTGAGGGTTCGACGACATGAGGGACACACTCCAAGGCCCTGGGAAACTTGCAGTCTTTGGCCGCACAAGCATACCCACCCAAGCGGTCGGGCAGGAATCCCGGCAACAACCTGCTGAGGAGCTACGTCCTTCGTCACGACCGCACCCGCCGCCACCAGAGCGAACTCGCCAATGGTGACTCCGGCAACCAGTACGGCTCCAGCTCCGATCGAAGCTCCACGGCTGATTTCGACACCGTCCACAGACCAGTCCTCGTCGCCTTTCCGCCCTCCCTCCGGGTTGATGGCCCGCGGGTTCCTGTCGTTGGTCACGATGGCACCGGGACCGATGAACACACCGTCGGCCATCCGTGTGCCATGGAAGATGAGGGCTCCCGACTGGATCTTGCAGTTCGGCCCGATCACGACGTCGGTGTCGACGTATGAGTGGCTGCCGATCGTCGTGCGGGCGCCAATGCTGGCACCGCGACGAACCTGCGTGAAAGCCCAAATCGCGCAGTCAGTGCCGATTTGCGCACCGTCTTCCACGATGGCATGAGGATCGACGTAATGGCCCATTCGCCTCCTTCGCAGCCGGGGCGATGCTAGTGGTGTGTCGCTCAATCAGTGCCAAGGGGGTCTCCGAGGACTCGGCGTCACCTGGCAAGGACACAGACCGAAGACGCACCCTTGCTTCAAGGACTGAGGACGCAACCAGGGGCGTCGAGCATCTCCCTCTCGAGCCTGACGATGCTTCATTGTCGAGTGCAAGATCCGTTGTGTACGGGGAGCGGCCGAATACACTGCAAACCCGGCTGCGGGGAGGCTACGGAAAGGTCAGATATCAGACGTCGACTCGCACTCGCGGTAGCAGCAGGCCTGCTAGTAGGCGTCCTCCCGATCCCGGATGGAGTATCCCG
>CBEVHI010000156.1:0-5104 GCA_965549635.1 uncultured bacterium
TCGGCCAGGCCATGGCCCGCAACCCGTTCGCACCGATCATCCCGTGCCACCGTGTTGTCCCTGCGTCGGGCGGGGTCGGTCACTACGGCGGAGGTCCAGACCTGAAACGAGCCATGCTGGAAATGGAGGCAAGTGATGGTTAGACGACCACAGGTCCTGGCCGTCACCGGCATGTCAGGGGCAGGCCGCTCCACCGCCGCGAAGGTTCTCGAAGACCTCGACTATCTCGTCGTCGACAACCTCCCGCCGTCGCTCATCGGTGCTGTGGTCCGTCACAACGACCTGGCCGAAGTACCCCGGCGACTGGCGGTCGTCGTTGACGCACGGGGTGGCTATCCGATCGACGAGATCAACAAGACGATCGACGACCTGGAGCGCGAAGGCATCGAACCGTCCCTGCTGTTCCTCGACGCCGCCGACGAAGCACTGATCCGACGCTTCGAGGAGAACCGTCGTCCCCATCCGGTCGCCGCCGGCACCCTCTCCGAGTCGATCTCCAAGGAGCGTGACCTTCTCGCCGAACTGCGGGCCGAGGCCGACTTCGTGATCGACACGACCGACACGAATGTGCACGAGCTGCGGCGCCGTATCGAGGAACAGTTCGAATCCGAACGGCCCGAGCGGCCGATGCGGGTGGCCATCTCTTCGTTCGGCTTCAAGTACGGGTCTCCCCGTGACGCCGACTTGCTCTTCGACGTGCGGTTCCTCCCCAATCCCTACTGGGAGGAGGACCTGCGCCACCGCGACGGGCGCGATCCGGCCGTACGCGACTACGTCCTCGACGCTCACGACGCCCAGGACTTCCTGCAGCGTGTCGAAAGCCTGGTCGACTTCCTCATGCCGCGTTTCCGTCACGAAGGCAAGTCCTATCTCAGCATCGGGGTCGGCTGCACCGGAGGGAGGCACCGCTCGGTCGCCATCGCAGAAGCCCTGGCCCGCTGGCTGGACGGCCGCGGCGTGCAGGCGACGGTCCGGCATCGAGACGTCGACAAATGACCCTCCCCGAGGTGGCCCTCGATCCGCTCGGATTCGACATGGACGGACCCAGTGTGGTCGCCATCGGTGGGGGACACGGCCTTGCCCAGGTCCTCGAAGCCGTCCAGCTGTACGCGGGGGACATCACGGCGATCGTCACGGTCGCCGACGACGGTGGTTCGTCCGGCCGGCTCACCAGCGCCATGGAGATCCCTCCGCCAGGGGACATCCGCAAGTGTCTCCTCGCGCTCAGCCCCGAGCCGTCCATCTGGCGCGAGCTCTTCTCCTATCGCTTCGATTCGACCGACGTGGCCGGGCACTCGCTTGGCAACCTGATGCTCGCCGCCCTCCAGGAGATCTTCGACGGCGACTTCCCGACCGCTGTGCGGATCGCCGGGTCGCTGCTCGGTGCCAGAGGCGAGGTCATCCCTGCGGCGGCGCGCTCGCTGCATCTGCGTGCCGAGGTCGACGGACGTTGGGTGGACGGCCAGGTGGCCGTCGCCCGATCACGGGGAGTGATCAGTCGACTCGAACTCGAACCGGCCAACGAGTCCGCCAGCGATGACGCGATCAGAGCGATCCACCGGGCAGACCAGGTGATCCTGGGTCCGGGGAGCCTGTTCACCTCGGTGATCTCGGCGCTGATCGTCCCCGGCATGGTCGAAGCGGTCAACGATGCGTCGGGGCGACTCGTGTTCATTGCCAATCTCGTCACCCAGGATGGCGAGACACTGGACCTGGACGGCATTGGCCACCTGGCGGCGCTGCGGACCATCGGTGGTCTGACCAGAGCAGGTGACATCCTTGCCCACAAAGGCCTCCTCGATGTGCCCGATCCCGTTCGACAGTTGGACTATCCGGCCGAGGAGGTTCTCCAGTCGGGATGGGAACTCGTCGAGGAGGATGTCGCCGATGCCGGCACGCCCTGGCCCCAACATGACCCCTTTAGACTGGGTGCCCTACTTCGCGACCTGCTCTGAGGAGACACCATGGCGAGATACCTGACGCTGGACGACGTCGACGTCGCAGGCCGACGAGTCCTCGTACGAGCGGACCTCAACGTGCCCCTCGAGAGCGCCGAGGTGACCGACGACTTCCGGATTCGGGCCTCGCTGCCCACGATCCAACATCTGCGCAACATCGGTGCGACGGTGATCGTGTGCAGCCACCTGGGACGCCCCAAAGGAAGAGACCCGCAACTGACGATGGATCCGGTCGCCGCCCGGATGTCGGAACTGGGCGGCTTCCCTGTTCGCAAGCTCGACGAGGTCATCGGGCCCGAGGTCGAGGCGGCGGTGAGCGCAGCTGCTTCGGGTGACGTGATCCTGCTGGAGAACACCCGTTTCGAGCCGGGAGAAACCAAGAACGACCCCGATCTGGCCGACGGTCTCGCCCGGCTGGCCGATCTGTTCGTCCTGGATGCCTTTGGTTCGGCACATCGTGCCCACGCCTCGACCGTGGGGGTGGCAGAACGCCTCCGCTCGGCGGCCGGACCGCTCCTCGTGGCGGAGGTCGAGGCGCTCACCCGACTGCTGGAAGACCCGGAACGCCCGTTCACGGTCATCCTCGGTGGAGCGAAGGTGTCCGACAAGCTCGGTGTGATCCGCTCGCTGCTCCCCAAAGTCGACATGATGCTCATCGGGGGAGGCATGTGTTTCACGCTCCTCGCTGCCGAGGGGTACGAGATCGGGGACTCACTGTTCGAAGAGCACCGTCTCGAAGAAGTGCGAGAAGTCCTCGCCTCCCCGTACGGTGACCGGATCAGCCTTCCCCAGGACCTGATCGTCGCCGACCGGTTCGCAGCCGACGCCGCCGCAAGGACCGTCGATCGCGACGACATCCCCGACGACTGGATTGGGCTCGACATCGGACCCGAGACCGTCGAACGGTTCAGTGCAGTGGTGCACGGATCGAGCAGCGTGTTCTGGAACGGGCCGATGGGTGTGTTCGAATGGGAACGCTTCCGAGCCGGTACCGAGCAGGTCGCCCGTTCGCTGAGTGAATTCAACGGGTTCAGCGTCGTCGGCGGTGGCGACTCGGTGGCGGCGATGCGACTGCTCGGTTTGGAGAACAGCGTGTCGCACCTCTCCACGGGTGGGGGAGCCGGACTGGAGATGCTGGAAGGAAAGACGCTGCCGGGCGTGGCGGCACTGGAGAGGTGGGCTGATGGCTCGTAAGAATCTGATCGTCGGCAACTGGAAGATGAACGCAACCCATCTGGAAGCCATCCAGATGACCCAGAAGCTGCACTACCGGCTCGACCCGAAGGACTTCGACCGGGTCGACGTCGGCGTTGCTCCGCCGTTCACGTCACTTCGTTCTGTCCAGACGGTGATCGAAGCAGACCACATGCGGCTCCTGCTCGCCGCGCAGAATGTGTACTGGGAAGAATCGGGCGCCTACACCGGCGAGGTCGCACCGGGGATGCTCGAGAAGCTGTTCGTTCGCTTCGTCATCGTCGGGCACTCTGAGCGCCGGCAGATCTTCGGGGAGACCGACGAGATGGTGAACAAGAAAGTCAAGGCGGTCCTGGCCCACGGCATGACGCCGATCATGTGCGTCGGCGAGACCTTGGAGGAGCGCGAGGCGGGGCTGGCCACCGAGCGGGTCGGTTCGCAGGTTCCCGCCGGCTTGCATGGGCTGCCGGCGGAACAGATCGCCGGTCTGGTGGTCGCCTACGAACCGATCTGGGCGATCGGAACCGGACGGACCGCCGCACCCGAGGACGCCCAGGAGATGGTGGCGTTCATTCGCGAAACACTGCGCGAACAGTGGGGGAGTGCGGCCGACGAGACTCGCATCCTCTACGGCGGCTCCGTCAACCCCGGCAACATCGCCGCGTTGATGGCGAAGAAGGACATCGACGGTGGCCTCGTCGGTGGCGCTTCGCTCGACCCCGACAAGTTCGCCGCCATCGTTCGATACTGGGTGTGAGGGGAGGGCGACATGGCCTACACACTGGTGCTGCTTCGCCACGGAGAGAGCACGTGGAACAAGGAGAACAAGTTCACCGGATGGACCGATGTGCCACTGTCGGACAAGGGCGTCGAAGAGGCAGTCGCCTCCGGCAAGCTCATGGCCCAGGAGGGATACGAGTTCGATGTGATCCACACGTCGCTCCTGCGGCGTGCGATCCAGACCGCCAATCTGGCGCTCGAAGAGATGGACCTCGGCTGGCTGCCTGTTAGAAGGCACTGGCGTCTGAATGAGCGCCACTACGGAGCGTTGCAGGGTCTGAACAAGAAGGAGACCTCGGAGCGCCTCGGCAAGGACCAGGTGTTCCAGTGGCGGCGTTCGTACGACGTGCCGCCACCGCCGCTGGATCTCAGTGACGAGCGGCACCCTTCGCACGATCGTCGCTACGCCGCCCTCGACCCGGATGTCCTGCCGGCGACCGAGTGTCTCAAGGACGTGGTCGAACGGATGATGCCCTACTGGTCCGACGAGATCGTTCCCGACCTGCGAGCAGACAAGGCGGTGCTTGTTGTGGCCCACGGCAACAGTCTGCGCGCACTGGTCAAGCATCTCGACGGGATCTCGGACGAAGAGATCGCGGCGCTGAACATCCCCACGGGGATTCCGCTCGTCTACCACCTCGACGAGGACCTCCACAAGGTCGAGAGTTTCTACCTCGGAGATCCCGAGGCGGCCAAACGTGCGGCAGAGGCTGTCGCCAAACAGGCCGGTTGAGCGCCCTGCAGACTTGACCTAAGGCGGCGAAGCCCGGCATACTTAGCGCCGCGACGCTCCCGGGTCGCTCTTATCTGGAGAATCCATGCAAGCCCTTACTGTTGTCACTGTTGTCATCCACGTGATCGTTTCGCTCGCGCTGGTCGTCTTCATCCTCTTGCACGCCGGCCGAGGCGGTGGCCTCTCCGACATGTTCGGAGGAGGAATGGGACCGTCCGCGATGTCGGGTTCGACCATCGTTGAGCGGAACCTCGACCGCCTCACCGTCGGTTCGGCAATCATCTTTACGATCACGACCGTCGCCCTGACGTTCATATTCGGCTAGCCGGTCGGCGGTATACTCACCCATCCACGTCGGAGTGGCGGAATAGGCAGACGCGCTAGGTTGAGGGCCTAGTGTCCGATAAGGACGTGGGGGTTCAAGTCCCCCCTCCGACAC
>CBEVHI010000157.1:0-5064 GCA_965549635.1 uncultured bacterium
GGGGACCGGACGTGTGCTGGGGGCCGCGGCTGCGGCCATGTGGCTGCTCGTGTTCGTGCTCGGTGCGCTCGACCCGAACGCCGGTGCTTTCACGCTCGAGACTGCTCTGCTGGTCGTCTTCGGACTGTCGGCCGCGATCGGCGTTGCGACAGCGTTCCGTTCAGAGGCGATCGGCGGGGCGATCACGCTCGTTGTCGGTACCGCTCTGACCGTGTTTGCTCTCATCACGGCGGGCCGCAACCAGATCGTCGCTGCGTTCTTCACCGGTGGGCCCTTCGTCGTTGCCGGAGCGCTGTTCCTGGCCAGTTGGAGCCGTCGCCGTCCTCCGGCCTGACCCCCATGGGGGCGTCGATCCGCGAGAACCGGCTGGTACGGCGCACTGCCAGGTGACGAGAAAAGGGACCAAAACCTCGACAAAAGGTCCTTTGGACTCCCGCACGCTGCCCTATCAGGAGGCATAATGGGACCTACAGATGATCGAGTTGCGCATCCACGGTCGCGGGGGGCAGGGTGCCGTTGTCGCCTCGAAGACCCTCGCGCACGCGGCATTCCTCACCGGCCGCTACGTGCAGAGCTATCCCGACTACGGGGTGGAGCGAAGAGGAGCTCCCGTGGTGGCGTTTGCACGCATCGCCGAGCCGGGCGATGAGTTCTTCGTCCGGCAGGACATCAGGAAGCCTCACCACATCCTCGTTCTCGATGGCACGCTGCTGGACTCGGCCAACCCGATGGCGGGTCTTCGGCCCAACGGGTGGGTGGTGGTGAACACACCAGATCCGCCGGAGACACTCGGCATCGATCCGGGATTCCGCGTGGCGACGGTTGACGCCTCACAGATCGCTCTGAGCCATGGGCTGGGCACGGCGGCCCAGCCGGTGGTCAACACGTCGATCCTGGGAGCGTTCGTACGAGCGACAAGCATCGTCACACTCGACGAGCTCCTGACCGCCATCGGCATGCAAGTACCCGTCAAAGCAGATGAAAACAAGGCCGCAGCAGTCGAAGCGTACGAACGAGTCATCCTGGAGGTGGTGGTGTGAGGTCGCTCGATCACGTCGACGACTACCCCGAAATCCCCGTATCCCTCACCACGACATCTGAACTCATCAAGACCGGCGCATGGCGCAGCGTTCGACCGATGCTCGAAGAGCGGCTGGCACCGTGCAGCAGCGGGTGTCCCGCAGGCGTAGGTGTTCCCTCCTACATGCACGAGGTCAAGGAAGGTCACCTCGAGGAGGCTTTCGCCGCGTTCACGTCCCGCAACCCGTTCCCGCGCATCACCGGCCGCGTCTGCCCCCATTTCTGCGAGCAGATCTGCAACCTGGAAGCTGCCACCGGGGACGAACCGGTCTCCATTCGCGGCATCGAGCGCTGGCTCGGCGACCAGACAGCACACCTCCCCCACCCGGTCCCCGACGAGGAGACCGGCAAGCGGATCGCCGTGGTCGGGGCCGGGCCGGCCGGCTTGGCGGCCGCCTTCTACCTGCGCCGCTCGGGGCACGAGGTCACGGTGTTCGATCGCAGAGAGCACCCGGGCGGAGTCCTGCGCTACGGCATCCCCGAGTACCGGTTGCCGGCCGCCATCGTCGATGACGAGGTGCGTCGCCTGGAGGAAATGGGTGTCGCGTTCCGCACCGGCGTCGCATTGGGAACGGACCTGACCCTCGAAGATCTCGAAGCTGACTACGCGGCCGTCTTCGTCGCCACCGGCGCCTCCCGACTGCGGCCACTCGACATCGAAGGAGCCGGCCTGCTCGAACCCGGCCTGGCCTTCCTCGAGGCTGCAGGTCGAGGAGAGGCCCCGCTCCCCGGCAGTCATTGCGCGGTGATCGGTGGCGGGAACACCGCCATGGATGTGGCAAGGGTGCTGCGCAAGCTCGGTGCCGACGTCACCGTCCTCTACCGGCGCACCGAGGCGGAGATGCCGGCGATCCCCGAAGAGTACGAGCATGCGATCGCTGACGGTGTCGCCTTCGAGTGGCTGACATTGCCCAGGTCGATCGTCAAGGTGGAGGAGCACCTGCGCGTCACTGTCGAACAGATGCGCCTGGGTGAGGTCGACGAGTCCGGACGTCGCCGTCCCGAACCGACCGGTGAACTGCGAGAGCTGCACTTCGACGGTGTGTTCTCCGCCACCGGTGAGACCGCCGACACGACGCCATTCCCCGCTCGGATGAAGGACGAGCGCGGCTGGCTGAACGTCGCCGAGGATGGCTCGACACCGGATCCGCTCGTGTACGCGGGCGGCGATCTCGCCACGGGGCCGGCCACCGTTATCGAGGCGATCGTGGCCGGACGCCGAGCCGCACGGGCTATCGATGCGCAGCTCGGTCTCAGCCATCTGTGGCCGGCCGAGGACCGCCTCTCCGAGGTGACGGTCGCTGAGGTCAATCCCACCTACGTACCCCGCCACGAACGCGCTCACGACCACGCGGTCGCGGACGCGGAACCGTTCGCCGAGGAGACTCGCTCGATGTCCGAGGCCGAGGTGCTCGCCGAAATGGAACGGTGCCTGTCGTGCGGGCACTGCAACTCCTGTGGCACCTGCTTCGTCTTCTGCCCCGATGGCGCCATCGCCTGGGACAACGGCCCGGTCATCGACTATGAATTCTGCAAGGGCTGCGGCATCTGCGTCGCCGAGTGTCCCGGTCACGCCATGATCCTGATCAACGAACGGGAGATGACCCATGCCTGAACGTCTCCTCCTCACCGGCAATCACGCAGCCGCCTACGGGGCGATGCTTTCACGCGCCGAAGTCATCTCCGCCTATCCGATCACGCCGCAAACGATGATCGTCGAGCTGCTCTCCGAGTTGACCGCCTCGGGGAAACTGGCTGCCAAGTTCATCACCGTCGAATCGGAACACTCGGCGATGGCCGCCTGCGTTGGTGCCTCCGCCGCCGGAGCCCGCGCCTATACCGCCACCAGCGGGCAGGGCCTGGCGCTCATGCACGAGATGCTGCACTGGGCTGTTGGCGGGCGGCTACCGATCGTGCTGACCAACGTCAGCCGGGCCATGGCCCCCGGATGGTCGATCTGGAACGACCAGACCGACATCATCTCTCAGCGCGACGTCGGCTGGATGATGTTGTTCGCCGAGAGCGTGCAGGAGGCTCAGGACTTCGTCATCTGGTCCTACCGGGTGGCCGAACAGATCTTCCTGCCCGGCATGGTGTCGATGGATGCATTCATCCTGTCGCACACCGCCGAACCGCTCATCGTCCATGACCAGGACGCGGTCGACGCGTATCTTCCCCCCTTCAAGCCGATCTACGACCTCGACCCCGCCGACCCGCGCGCCTACGGCGGTCTTGCCAACCGCGACCACTACTTCGAGCTGCGCTACAAGGTCTACGAAGCGATGGACAAGGCCGGGCGCCTCCTCACCGAAGCGGGAGAGGAGTTCGAGGAAGTCCTCGGGCGTCGCTACGCGCCCCTCGAGGGCTACATGCTCGACGATGCCGAACTTGTCGTCGTGTCGGCGGGCGCCATGACCTCCAATGTCCGTCAGGCGGTCAAGGATCTGCGATCGAAGGGCACCAAGGTTGGCTTGCTGCGGGTTGTGGCGTTCCGGCCGTTCCCGATCGCGGAAGTGCGGGCGCTGCTGGCCGGACGCGCCAAGGTGGCCGTCCTCGATCGCAACATGAGCTCTGGACACTCTGGCGTGTTCGCGCAAGAGGTCCGGTCGGCACTCCATGGCCAGCTCGACGCTCCCCCTGTCTTCGGATATGTACTCGGTCTCGGCGGTCGTGACGTGCGGGTCGAAACGGTGACCGAGATCATCGAGGACCTCCAGCAGCGCGACGAACTGGAACCCGCCTTGTTCGTCGGAGTGAAAGGGCTGCCGATCGGGCCGGTGCGGCCCGACTCGACGATCAACCGAACCCTGGAGGTGACCTCATGAGGTGGCTGGCTCCCGAAGCCGAGTTCTTGGAACCGGGGACACTCGGCTGCCAGGGGTGTGGCGGGGCGCTGTCGATGCGTCTCGTGCTGAAAGAGGTCGGCGACGATGCCATCGCCGTCATCCCCGCGTGCTGCTGGTCGATCATCGACGGACCGTGGCCGGCCCACGCTCTCAACATCCCTGTGTTTCATACGGCGTTCGAGACCGCTGCCGTGGTCGCCACCGGAATCAAGGCGGCCAAACGGATCAAAGGAAAGGACACGACGGTGATCGCCTGGGCCGGCGACGGCGGCACCTTCGACATCGGTCTCCAGTCACTGTCAGGCGCGGCGGAACGCAACGAGGACATCATCTTCATTTGCTATGACAACGAGGCCTACATGAACACCGGGATCCAGCGTTCCTCGGCGACACCGGAGGGGACCTGGACGACGACCACCCCCGACGAGCGCCCCGAGCCCCGGCCGAAGAAGGACATCATGGGCATCATGGCTGCCCACTCGATCCCCTACGCTGCCACCGCCACCGTCGCCTATCCGGACGACCTGGCTCGCAAGGTGCGCACCGCCCTTGCCGCCACGGGCGGGATGCGCTTCCTGCACCTGCTCTCGGCGTGCCCTCCCGGATGGAAGATCGGCGCCGACGAGTCGATCGAAGCGATGCGCCGGGCGGTTGCCAGCAACGTGTTCCCCCTCTACGAAGTGCGCGACGGCCGCGACACCACCATCACCCACTGGCCGAAACCGGAGATCCCCGTCGAGGAGTACTTCTCCCTCCAGGGACGCTTCAAGCCACTGCTGCGCGACGAGGCAATGCTCACCCACGTCAAGGGTCACGTGAAAGAGCGCTGGGAAGCGCTGGTCGAGCGGCACGAACGCTCCCCACATGGCGCCGAGGCAAGCGATGGCGCGCTCGCCGGGCGCTGATCCGCGACCGTCGGGCTTTTTCTTCCACCACCACCCGCTTCGGGTTAGGCTCGAAACGAAGGCGTTCTTATGGACGAACAAGCCACGCCTGGCGAGGGAACGCCCGCGCACCAGGCGCCGACGAGCAGCCGGAGCAGCGCCGAGAATCTCATCGGGCTCGGAGCACTGGTCCTCGTAGCCAACTACTTCATCTTCGACTTGATCCTCGGCGAGTACTACATGTCGACCGCACT
>CBEVHI010000158.1:0-5045 GCA_965549635.1 uncultured bacterium
AGGGTGGTCTTGCCGGCTCCCGACGGACCGACGATGACCGTGATGCCCTCGTCGTTGACGGCGGCATGGTCGATCGTGAGGATGGCCGTTCCGTTCTCCCCGGCGACCAGCACGTCTTCGAACTCGAACAGCGCACTCACGCCGCCACGATACCGCCGGTACTCCCGAACCCAGGGCTCAGGAGTACCGCCACGGTACCTACGAGCCCAGGGTTGGAGGAACCCCCCCATGGCGCGCCGAACCCAGGGCTCAGGAGTACCGCCACGGTACCTACGAGCCCTGGGTTCGCAGGTACCGGTCTAGAGGACGCCGCCTTCGGTCATCTTCTTGAGATCCAGGACTTGTGCCAGTTCCTCGGCGGTCAGGCCGCTCATCTCGGCTGCCACCTCACGGATACCACGGTTGGTGTCCATCGCCACGTGAGCGATCTCGGCGGCCTTGTCGTAGCCGACCCTCGGCGCCAGCGCCGTGATGATGATGATGTTGCGTTCCGCCAGGTCGGTGGCCCGCTCCACGTTCGCCACGATGCCGTCGACGCACTTCTCGGCGAGGACCGTCGAGGCGTTGGCGAGCAGATCGATCGACTCGATCAGGTTGTAGCTCATCAGCGGCATCATCACGTTCAACTCGAAGTTGCCGTTGGCACCGCCCCAGGTGACCGACATGTCGTTGCCGATGACCTGGCCGGCTACCTGCATGACTGCCTCGGGAATCACCGGGTTGATCTTGCCCGGCATGATCGAAGAGCCCGGCTGCAGCGCAGGCAGGGTGATCTCCCCGATCGCCGTACGAGGTCCCGACGACAGCCAGCGGAAGTCGTTGGCGATCTTGAACAGCGACGTCGAGATCGTCTTGAGCACGCCCGATGCGGCCACGACCGCGTCCTTGGCAGCCTGGGCCTCGTAGTGGTTGTCGGCCTCACGGAACGGATAGCCGGACCGGTCGGCGATGTGCTGGATCATCAGCGGGACCAGGCCTTCGGGAGCGTTGAGACCCGTGCCGGTCGCCGTGCCACCCAGCGCGAGCTCATCGAGTTCGGGGAGCACCTTCTCCAGCCGCTCGACGCCCTTGTGCACCTGGGCGGCGTAACCAGAGAACTCCTGACCGAGGGTCACCGGCGTCGCGTCCATCAGGTGGGTGCGTCCCGTCTTGACGATGTCCTTGAACTCTTCGGCCTTGGCGTCGAGTGAAGCCGCCAGCTTGCCCAGCGCCGGAAGCAGGTCCTCGCGGATGGCACCGGCGGCGGCGAGGTGGATTGCCGTCGGGATCACGTCGTTGGACGACTGCCCGTTGTTGACGTGGTCGTTGGGGTGCACCAGCTTGGACCCGAGCGCGCCGCCGAGGATCTCCGTCGCCCTGTTGGCGATCACCTCGTTGGCGTTCATATTGGTCGACGTGCCCGAGCCGGTCTGGAAGATGTCGACCACGAACTCTGCGTCGAGCTTGCCGTCCATCACCTCGTCACAGGCCTGCATGACCGCGTCCGCCTTCTCGGCGTCGTAACGGCCCATCTCCTTGTTGGCCTTGGCTGCGGCCCACTTGATCAATCCGAGTCCCCAGATGAACCGGCGGCCGAACCGCAGCTTCGAGATCGGGAAGTTGAGGACGGCCCGCTGGGTCGATGCCCCGTAGTAGGCGCCTGCGGGAACCTGCATCTCGCCCATCGAGTCACGTTCGATGCGATAGTCCACGATTCACTCCTCTCAGGGGGCCACAGCCCCCAACGATTCAGGTCCTCTCACCTAGAGGACGTTCTTTGCACTTCAACCAGGTTTCAGCATCGGGAGATCGCCTGCGCCCAACAGTGCGGGCTCCCTTCCCGCCAGCACAGCCAGCCGCTCCTCCACCTCCTCGGCGTCGGCCCGAGACCAGCCATGGCCGGTCCAGGTGACCTGCCCGTTCTCGATGAGGAACAGCGACGGGACGGCGGACACGCCGAACGCGTTGGACATCTCGTAGGGAGGCCGGTCGTAGAGGGTGTCGAACCCGAGGTCGAGTTCGCTGAAGAGCACATCGGTGGCATCGACGGTGTCCTGGGAGACGGCCAGCACCCTCACGGCCGGCTCGTAGCGACGCCAGTGGTCGTACACCGGCAGACCCATGCGACATGTCGGACACGACGGTTTGAACACGACCAGCAGCGTGGGACGATCGATGAGGTCGTGGAGTGCCTGGCGCTTCGATCCCCGGTCGACGAGATGGGTTTGAGGTACCGGCTGTCCCGATTCGATCATCGCAACAGCAAGGTTAGTCCCCGCTCTCGAGGGCTCCGCCGGCCGCATGACGGTAGGCTCGCCCGGAGACAGGAGGTGGGAATGGCTTCGACGACGGGCGGCGGCCTCATTGCGGCGATACTCGCAGCGGAGGGCGTCGAGAAGGTCTTCGGTCTTCCCGACGGCACCTACATGGGTCTGCTCAATGGATTCGAGACCCACCACATCGCCATCGCCACCCCACGACACGAGACGACGGCGCTGCACATGGCCGGCGCCTACGCCCGACTCACCGGACGACTCGGGGTCGCCATCGCCAGCAACGGACCCGGTGTCGCCAACGCGCTCCCGGGCGTCGCCGTCGAGAACGCCGAAGGCAACCGGATCCTGCTCATCACGAGTTCCCGGCGAGCCCCCATCACCGCCCCGGACCGCGGCGGCGCCTACCAGTACTTCGACCACGTCGCGGCCATCTCCCCCATCGCCAAATGGTCGGCACGTGCAGCAGCAGCCGAACGCATCCCGGAGCTGCTCCGCAAGGCACTGCGCCAGTCGTTCTCGGGTCGCCCCGGCGTCGTGCATCTCGACATCCCCGAGAACATCCTCAACGGCAAGACCAAGCCCACAGAACCCTGGCCGCCTCGCCGCTATCGACGCATGGAGCCGGTCGCGCCGGACCCACAACTGGTTGAACGGGCGGCACAACGCCTCACCCAGGCCACCCTTCCGGTGATCCACGCAGGCGGAGGCGTCATCCACGCCCGCGCCCACGAGCAGCTGGCAGCAGTCGCCGAACTGCTGCACGCTCCGGTGACCACCTCGTGGAGCGGCAGGGGCTCCATGGCGGAGACGTCGCCCCTGGTGTGGCCGATCACCGCCATCGAGGCCACCAACGAGGTTCGCAACGCCGCCGATGTCGTGCTCGTGCTCGGGTCGCGCCTCGGTGAGACCGACTGGTGGGGCAAGGCCCCCAACTGGAACCAAGACTCAGCGGTGATCCAGGTCGATGTCGACGAGGCGGTGTTCGGTCTCAACCGACCGGTCGATCTGGCCATCGTCGGCGACGCCGGCGTGTTCCTGGAAGCGCTGGCCAAGGCGCTGGAAGGCCGCCTGGACGAGACACTGCTCGAGAATCGTCGAGGAGCGGTGGATCGCCTCATCGCATCCCGCCAGGAAGGGACTGCAAAGCTGGCCAAGCATCTCGAAAACCGTTCCGTGCCGATGAACACCGCCCACGTCCCCAACGCCTGCATGGACGTGTTCGACGATGACACCATCTTCGTCGTCGATGGCGGCAACACCGCCGTGTGGGCGAACTTCTACCTGCAGGTCCGCTCCCCCGGCGCCCTGCTCTCCACTCCGCACTTCGGCATGCTCGGCGCCGGCCTTGGACAGGCGCTCGGTGCCGCCGAGGCGTTCGACGGTCGTCAGGTGTGCTGCATCATCGGGGACGGTGCCTTCGGGTTCCACCCCCAGGAGATCGAGACCGCGGTCCGCAACGGCAACCGGGTCGTGTTCCTGGTCGTCAGCGACCGCCAGTGGGGCATGGTCAAGATGACCCAGTCGATCGCCCGGCATCCCGTCAAGATGATGGTCCGCAAGTCTCTCGACCCGGACGAGACGATCAACACCGAACTGGGCGAGATCGGCTACGACGCCATGGCCCGCTCGATGGGAGCGCACGGGGAAAGGGTGGCCGACCCCGCCGACCTGCGACCCGCCATCGAACGGTCCCTCGCTTCCGGTCGCTGTGCGGTGATCCACGTCGACGTCGACGCGAAACAGCACCTGTGGGCGCCGGGGCTGATGCACTTCAAGAAGATGCACCAAGAGCCGGAAGGGAAGTGACCGTGGTCGACCAACTCACCCTGAACTTCGACCAGGGAAGCCTGACCATCCTCAACGTGCTCATCGGACTGATGATGTTCGGCATGGCAATGGACCTCGACGTCGAGGACTTCAAGCGACTCCTCCGTCAGCCGAAACCGCCCGCGATCGGACTCGGGGCCCAATTCATCCTGCTGCCCGCCTTCACCTACCTGCTCACCCTGATCCTGCACCCTGAGCCGTCGATCGCCCTCGGCATGATCCTGGTCGCCTCGTGCCCTGGCGGAAACCTGTCCAACGTCATGACCTACCTGGCCGGGGGCAACGCCCCGCTATCGGTGGGGATGACCGCCGTTTCGACCGCGGCGGCGATCGTGATGACCCCGCTGAACTTCGCCATCTGGGGCAACCTCAATCCGGACACCGCGGCGCTCCTCAGGAAGGTATCGCTCGGACCGCTCGACCTGTTCATGACGATCTTCGTGATCCTCGGCATCCCTCTGATGCTCGGCATGCTGGTGGCACGACGCTGGCCGGGCATCGCCGCGAAAGTGCGGGGACCCTTCAAGATCTTCTCCGTGATCGTGTTCATAGGCTTCGTCGCGGTGGCGCTGGCCAACAACTGGGACAACTTCGTCACCTTCATCGGGTTCGTCGTGTTCGCCGTGTTCATCCACAACGCCCTGGCGTTCCTCATCGGAAACACGGCAGGACGTTTCGCCGGCCTGGACGCACGCGACCGGCGGGCGGTCACGATCGAAGTCGGGCTGCAGAACTCGGCACTGGCGCTGGTCCTGGTGTTCAACTTCTTCGACGGACTCGGCGGCATGGCGCTGATCGCCGCGTGGTGGGGCATCTGGCACATCATCGCCGGGCTGACCCTCGCCGGGTTCTGGTCACGACGGCCCGTCGCCGCACCCGCAGAGGCATGACCACCAGCGTGCTCGTCACCGGCGCCGGCGGCTACGTCGGTCGCTTGCTGGTCGAGTCGCTGGCGGCAGACCC
>CBEVHI010000159.1:0-5031 GCA_965549635.1 uncultured bacterium
GCCACCCCTTCCTCGATGATCTCGAGAAGCTCTTCGTCGGGGTCGCCGGCCGCCGGCGAGTTGGCGTCGAGTGCCTTACCCACCCCGCCTTCGAGGTTCGCCCCGTGGCAAGCCACACAATTGGCGACGTAGATCTGCTCTCCATCTGGTCCGGTGGCAGCGGTCGTCTCCGTCGTGGCGCTCGTCGTGGTGGTGGTCGGAGTCGCGGAGGCGGTCAGCATGTCCCGCCAGTCTGGACGGTCGGGCGCGTTCTCCTCCAGTGACCGGAGGTAGTACGAAAGGGCATTGACCTGCTCGTAGGTGAGCGGCCCACTGAAGTCCTGCAGGTAGGCGCTCATCTGGGATCCCGGGATCCCCACAGAGATGAGCGAGCGAATCTGCTCGTCGGAGACAGCCCCGAGGAACTGCTTGGAGTTCAGCGCCGGTCCGATGCCCCCTGTGGCGTCAGGTCCGTGGCAAGCCGCACAGTTCTGAGCGAACAGCTGATCTCCAGTCGCAATGAGGTCGGCATGATGCTGCGCCTTGGCCTCCTCACGACTACTCGGTTCGATCAACCGGTAGAGCGGAAAGGCCAACACGAGAATCACGAAGAACCCGAGACCCCACACCATCCACTTGTTCGTCGATTCGTCCATCGTTGGGTCTGGTGGTCGTTCAGGCACTTTCGGTCCCTCCGCAGCTCGGACCGCGAACCGGTTCGTCGAGCGTCTCCTCTCCACGAGGCGAACCCGAGATCAGCGCGCCGGTGTCCACTTCCACGACCCCATCTACGATCTCAACCGGATAGCGGTCCATGCCCCTGGGAGCGGGACCCTCTCTCCACTCGCCGAGCCGGTTGTACTTCGAACCGTGGCAAGGGCACTCGAACTGGCCGGACGACTCGCACCAGGGAACCCTGCAACCGAGATGAGGACACTTCCATGACAGCGCCACGGTCTCGCCCTCGATCTCGGTCACGTAGCCACGCATGGCTTGAACCGCCGAGACCCCATCCTTCGGCACGGCGTCGGCGGCGCCGGCCTTGACGACCCCTCCGAATCCGACGATCTCGCCAGGTTTGAATACATCCCAGGTCGTCCACGCGGCTGCCAGTCCGACGAGACCGAAACCCGCCTTCCAGCCCCGCGCCAGCAATTCCCTTCTGTTGATGTCGCTCATAACTCTCCGTACCAGTCTTGCCACGGCCAGACCCAACCCCAGTCCGGTCCTCGGAACATGAACCCGATCAACGTGAGCAGTATCCACACGACCAGGAAGATGGTGAAGGTGGCGACCGCCACCTTGCGGAACTTGGGCTGCAGGTGCGGATTCCGATCGATGTATGGCAGCGCGGCCAAGCCCATGACGATCGCGCCGGGAACGAGGACCCCCGCGACCAGCGGATGGAAGTGCGAGAGCAGTTCCTGCAACGCGGCGAAGTACCACGGCGCCTTCTCTGGGTTCGGGGTCAGGTTCGGGTTGGCGATTTCCCGCAGCGGTGCGTCGAAGAACAGTGCCAGCAGGACCACCACGGCCATGACGACGAGCGCCGTTACTGCATGCCGGACCAGCAGGTGCGGCCACACCATGACCGGCTCTTCCTCCGGGAGCACCTTGCGCTCCCCGCCGGGGGGAATACCCGGAACAACGCCGAGAACACGATGCCCCTCAATCACTCTCGGTTCCTGATCGTCCACGCTCACCTCCCCTCCACGGCCGGAGCTTCGTCCGTGTCCTCGGCTGCCTGCGTCAGCATGGAGTCTTTCCTCCACCGCCAGAGATGGAAGGTCAGAACGATGACCAACGCCGCCGGCAGGACAGCGACGTGCACCACGTAGAAGCGCAGCAGCGTCGATGATCCCACTTCCGCGCCTCCGAGGAGGATCTTCTGGACGAGGTCACCGATGACAGGAACGAACGAACCCATCGTGGTCCCCACCGTCACGGCCCAGTAGGCGAGCTGGTCCCATGGCAGCAGATAGCCGGTGAACGAGAGCAGCAACGTGAGCAGCAGCAACACCACGCCGATCACCCAGTTGAACTCCTTGGGCTTCTTGTAGGCCCCGCGGTAGAAGACCCTGGCCATGTGGGCGGCGACGATGAAGACCATCAGGTGCGCCGACCACCGGTGCACGTTGCGCATGTACTGGCCGAACGGCACGTTCGTCTGCAGACTCTGAATGTCGATGTACGCGGAGGTCGGCGATGGGACGTAGAAGAACATCAGGTAGATCCCCGAAAGCACCAGCGACCCAAAGAGCACCACAGAAGCTGCCCCCAGATACCACGAGTAGCGGAAGCCGACCTCCTTCTTGCTCATCTTGACCGGGTAGATGTGCAGCAGGAAGCTCGCCCAATGCCCTGCTGCACGGTCGCGTTCGGTTGCCCGGTCCGGCGCCCTCCATATCGACCGCCCGATGGTTGACTCTCTGACGAGATCCATCACCTTGGTGTTCTCCCCTCCACGCTGCCGCAGCAGGGAGCGTCCGATGGCGGACTCTCTCATTCGATCCAACACCTTCATACCTGCACTCCCAGCTTTGGAACTCCGACTCCCGTCCACAAGCCCATGGACAGCGCATCCGTCGGGCAACGATCAATGCACAGCGCACAGCGGATACAGGCGCGCTCGTCGAACATCAGGGCCGTCGAGCCTGCAGGACCGACACCAACCTCCTCGGCGGGCACGAGGGAGATGACGTCGATTGGGCAGACGTCGGCGCACAACGCGCACAGCACACACTTGCCGGGATCGAGGAGGATGTTGGCGAAGCAGCGCAGACAGCGTTTCGCTTCGCAACGGGCCATCTCTTCGGTGAACCCGGTCTCTACCTGTGCCAGCCCGATACGCCGATCTGTCGGGATGGTGGGTACTTCGACTCTGCCGATACGGTCGTAGATGTCGTCGAGACGGTGGAACTGCTCGAGCTGCACCATCTGGCCCTTTTCGCGCTCCTGGATCTCGCCCCCGAACGCCTTGTGAATCTGTGCAGCGGCGATCCTGCCGTCGGCGATTCCCAGGATCAGCGTCCTCGGGCCCTTTGCAGAGTCCCCGCCGGCCCATACCATCGGGATCGACGTCTCCAGCGTGTCCGGATCGACCTGAATCGTTCGGCGAGGCGAGATCTCCGGACCGTCGTCCCCCATCGCATCGACGTCGACGGCCTGACCGATGGCCAGGATGATCGTGTCTGCCTCGTAGAGCTGCACGTCGTCGTTGTCGAACGTCGGCGAGAATCTCCCGTTCTCATCGAAGACCGAGACGACGCCGATGGTCTCCAAACCGGTCACCTTGCCGTCGTCGTCGGTGAGGACCCTGGCCGGACCTCGACGATGGATGAAGGTGATGTCCTCCTTCATCGCTTCTTCGAGCTCGAACTCGGAAGCCGGCAGTTCTTCCTCGGATTCGAGGGAGATGACGGTGACCTTGGTTGCCCCGGATCGGGCTGCGGTGCGGGCGACGTCGAGTGCCTCGGTGATTGCCGCCGTCTGCTCTCCCTGCTCGAACTGCTGTTCCAGGGCCTTGACGGTGTAGTCCTCACGCCGCAGCGCCGTACGAGCTGCATCCATGGCAACGTCGCCGCCTCCGATGACGATGACGTTGCCGCCCACATCGACCTCGAACCCCTGGTTGGCGTTGAGGAGGAATTCGACGGCTTTGAGCACACCGTCGGCGCTGCCGCCGGGGATGTCGAGTCCGCGCCCCAGGAACGCTCCGAACGAGAGGAACACCGCATCGTGTCGTTCTCTCAGATCCGCCAGCGTGACGTCTTCGCCGAGCTTCGTGTTGAGCTGAACCTCGACACCCATGTCGACGATCGCCTGGATCTCTGCGGCGAGCAGGTCACGGTCCAGTCGGTATTCGGGGATGCCCAGCACCATCATGCCACCGAGGATGCCGGTCGCCTCGTACAGCGTGACCTGGTAGCCGAGACGGCGCAGATCGTGGGCGGCGGAGAGACCGGTCGGACCCCCGCCGACGATGCCGACGCTCTGCGGGAGATCGACGGCTGGAGCACCGGCGACCTCTTTGTACTTGTCGCTGCCCGCCTCCACCCCGTACTTCTCGGTGACGAACCGTTTGAGCGCCCGGATGGCGATCGGCCGGTCGATCTCGCCTCTGCGGCACTCGTCTTCGCAAGGCGCGGCACATACGCGACCGCACACCGACGCGAACGGGTTGGGGAGCCGTGCGGTCAGGTAGGCGAACTCGTCTTCACCATCGGCGATCGCCGCGACGTAGGCTCCGGCGTTCGTGTGGACCGGACAAGCGGCGAGACAAGGGATGTTCTCGTCGTAGAACTGGAGGGGGCCGATCGTCATATCTTCTTCGCCTTCTGTAGGAAGCGGAGGGCGACAACGCCAACGGCGAACATCGTGAACCAGGCTCCCGACACCACCAGGTCCTGGATGATCCGCGGTGCGCTGGAGATCGGTGCCTCGGTGAACATGGTCGATGGAATCCACACGGTGAGTAGGAAGAAGTAGAAGAAGAGGACGAATCCGCGCAGGTAGGCGCTCTTCCACGTGAAGGACTCGAAGCCGGGGTTGACGACGATCACGATGATCCCTGCCGACAGGACAACAGCCGCGGTGATGATGAAGACCAGTCCCCACGGGAAGCGGGCGCTCGGCTCGCTCGGAGCCGCGGCAGCCGGCTGCTCCGCAGTGGCTTCGCCGGCCTGCACCGACCGGATGTAGGAGACGACGGCGGTGACCTCTTCAGCCGAGAGTTGATCTCCCCAGGCGGGCATGGCGGTACCGGACACGCCGTTGGTGATGATGTCGATCAGCTGCCCGTCGGGCAGGTCTGCCGCGGCGGATCCGGCGTTGAGGGCCTTACCTACGCCTCCGGACAGGTCGGCAGCGTGACAGGCGACACAGTTGGATTCGTACAGCGCCTGGCCTTCCGCCGTCTGCGCGATTGCCATGCTCGGCGTGAAGAACATGACCGCGAGCACTACCAACGAGGCTGCTGCAAACCCTCGCACCCAGCGGACCATCGGATCCCTCCCGGACTCGGACGGTGAGCATCCTAGTGTGGCCCCTGGG